>JBCBOT010000054.1:0-33507 GCA_039821165.1 Planctomycetota bacterium
AGTTCGCGTTCACTATCGCCCGAGGAGGAGAGGCTGACGGGACTGGAGTGGTTCGGTGGCGGTGCATCTTTGACCCGTAGGACTTCGAGCGTCGCCGACATGGCCGTCTTTGACGTGGGCTCGTCAGAGCGATTGTTGCTCGACTTGTACGTCGACCAGCCAAGCGGTTTGATCGCGGCGTATCAGGAGGGCCGAATGGTCGGAAGCGTTGAACTGGCGGAAGACGCGCCGACCATTCATTCCACGTTGACTTTGATCAGTCGTGGTGGTTCGGTCGCGCTGAACTCGCTCGAGTTGTATCGTTGGTCAGGTCGCCTGCCGAAATCTCGTTCGGTGCAAGCCCCTTTCACCGAGTCGCTGAACGGTGCGTACCAAGGCAAGGCACGAATCGATGCTGAGACCCAATGGCAGACACTGAAACGAATGGAGTGGCCGGGCGTTTTTGAACGTTATCCGACTCCGAGTTTCGAAGTCTTGTGGCCGGATGGATGTCGTCTTGCCGGCGAGTTTGTGGCCGACGAAGCGGGGGCAAATTGCTCGGTGCGGGCATTGAGCGGACGCGAGTTTCCGTCGTCGCCTCGACGTCTGTCACGAATCATTCGCATCGGTACGCAGCCGGTTCAACAGGGCTCTGCCGTGTTGCGCAGTGGAAGTAACCGACTGTTCGGAGAATTGGTCGCGGATGATGGTGCGTTGGCTTGGCAAGCCAGTTGTGCCACGCGAGCGGTCCGTCTTGATCCATCGGGCGAAGCGGAAATCGAGTGGAAGCGTGAATCCAATCGATCTCACACCGCGACCGTGCTTCTGGATGGGCAGCGCGTGACGGGAGTGTTGCGTGATGTCGCGGATGGCGGCGTTTCGTTTGAGCCGACGCTCAGCGAACCCGTCCGTTTGCCACTCGGGCGAGTCGCTCGAATCGATTTCGCGACTGTTCCTGAAACCATCTTGAACCGAGCAAAATCGCTCACACTGCCCCGACGTCAGGTAAGCGATCCGCCGACGCACTGGGTGATCTCAGCCAACGGCGATAGCGTGCGAGGCAGGTTGATCGCTTGTGACGAAACGGAGATGCAACTCGAAGTCCGTTCGCGGATTCGCCGCGTTCCTCGATCACTGATCGCGAGTGTCTTTCGCTTGAACCCGCCGGGCGCGGACGACGCGTCGACTCCGGAAAACCAATCGCAAACGTGGGTCACCACCGTGACAGGTGATGAGTTGGCCTTTGGAACGATGCCCCGTTCTGATGGCAAGACCTTGATCGGTGAGCATGCCTTGCTTGGTCCGTGTCAAATCCCGCTGTCGAACCTTCTTCGGTTGAAGAGGGGAGTTAGGAAGCCGGACGCAGAGGCCTCGATTCAACTGGTGCCCGCGATAAGGCCCCGAACGTTCGACGAGGAATAGTTGCTTCGCTCATCCATCAAGCGTGCGATCTCTCAGGCACTCGCTAAGGCTTGATCGGCGGCCTCGCTATTCGCGACCGCTTGACTGTGCCGATGTCTTGTCGGCTGGTGATTCACCGGAGACGAGTCGGATGGTCTCACTATTCGCTCCCGATTCTGCTTTGGCGATTTTTCGTTGTCGAGTCAGCATGCGGCCGTTGAGATGGCCGAGCGCGGTGGTGCCGAGATAAATGGGCAGCGAGTTGGCGGGCGAGAAATTGCCCAGCGCGCCGCCCACGTAGGTTCCGTAGGCGGGATAGAGAATCCGGTCGGCTTCGGCGAGCATGGCTTCGTCACCGGTGGTCTCGAGATACGCGTAGACATCCTCGGTTGCCAGTGTTTCGTGCCAGATCGGGAGGATTCCGTAGGCCAGTGCGTACGTGCCTTGGTACTTCCGTCGTGTGAAATCTTTCGCGTGACCACCTTCGTGAAGCGCGACTGACGGCACATCGCTGTAGAGGTGGATCGATTGCGTGTACGGATTGAAGTGATCGCCGCCAAAGATTCGACCTGGCAGTATCGCGCCTTGGGCGACCGAAAGCGTGCCAACGGTGTAACGAATCCATGGCGAAACGGTCTTGTTCTTTTTGAGGCGTCGCCATTCGTCAAGTGGCGCGTACTGATTCGCGCGGACTTTGACATGGGGCAGGTTGTTGTGCTCGAGATAGTTCGCGAGCGAGAGCAGGGTGTCGTCGGAGATGCGGTGGTTGTCGATGCGTGTGTCCCAAAGCAAAAGCTTGCTTGGAAAACCGAAGAATTCACCGATCCCATCGATAAGTCTGTTCGGCCTTCCGCTTTCAAATTGCGGTTCGGTGATCTCGACGAGTTCTGGGGCGATGTACTGTTCCTTGACTTCGATCGGGATCGGCCGCAGTACCTGACAGCCCGTCGAGGCGACCATCAAGAGCGTGCATAAGATTCCGGACCCGAGGAAGTGTGCCGACATTTCCTTTTGCCTGTTTCATGGAGAGCCGTTTGAATTCGGGTGAATACGAAACCCGAAGACGCAGTCGCAAGTGTGTTCATTGCCTTGTTGTGCCATTCCGAATTCCCAAATCGGACTAGACAGCAATGACACGTCTTTGGCATGGAGTTTGAAAAGCGAAGGCGGTTCATGATGGCGACAAACATGTTTCACCGTGGGTTCTTGATTGCTTGGTCTCTCTTGCCGCTGTGCGGGACCGTTGTTGCGGAAGAACGCTGGGGTTTGACCGATTCGATCGAAGTGATTCCTGACTTCGTGCCGGAGGCATCGGTATTGGCATCGAGTCACGTCAAACTGTCTGGTTTGGCTGGCGCGACGCCTGTGAGTTTTGAATCCGAGGTCGTGGCAGAAACACAGTCACTTGAATCGGAGCCCGACTGGAACCTCAGTCTGACCATCGAGGAGCCTCGCCCGCGAGCGTTCGCTCTTTCCCAAGACCCTGTAAATACCGCCAGTTTCACAACGTTTGTCGGAGAGTTCCACTACACCGACATCGCGGACGGGCACTCAACCCGTATTCGCGGCGGCACACATGGCGGAGTTCGGTTTGCCATGAGCCGGAAGGAGTCCAATGATCTTGGCACGGAATTGGTCCTGATTTGGTACTCCGGAGGGCACCGGGGCTTGATGGGACCTGAGGAGATAGAACTCGAAGGCAGTGGGATGCCGGACTCCAAGACCCGAAACTCGATTTGGGGTTTTGAATACAACGGCGTCCAGCATCGTGCGAACGGACCGTACCATCGACGAACCTATGCAGGGATTCGGGTCGTGAGCACGGAGGAAGAAATGGATTCGTTCTATTACCTCACGAGTGGATTTCGTCCGTCGCATCCGATCGACGCATTTCCCCTTCGAGAGCGTTTGCAGAACGCACTCATCGCTCTCCAGTTTGGATGGGAAAGCGAAAACCGAAATCGTCCCATCGAATACAGCTATGGCGTTCGTTCCGCGATTGGATTGGGATTGCACACCCGAGAGTCGGTGCTCCCGACGCGACTGCGGTTTTACCCGAACGGGTTCGTCGAGCCGGTGTATGAGTCTTGGGTTTCGTCCACTGTCAATCTTGGGACTTTGGCCGAGTACTACCTTTCATCGACATACGCGATAAATGACAGTCTGTCCGCGACTATCGGGCTCTACGGAATGAGCCTTGCATTCGTCGATGGCGCCGCGGGTTATGTATCGGGTGACGACATGTGGGTGCGCCATCTAGTTGGCGTGCAAATGGGCGCGGCCTGTGTGTTCTGATCGCCAAGCCCGTATCGCATTCGTCGCAGTCCTCTTATGCCTGCTGAATTCGGCTTGGGCGAGTGGACAGTCTTGGGATGATGTCGGGCTTGGGGCGCCATCCGAATGGTCATGGGGTCCGTCCAGCGACGACTTCGAATTTCAACTGGCCGAAGATATTTCGCTCTCGTTTTGGTCGACCGTGGATCGCGAGGTCTCACAGGAAACCGCTAGTCTGCTGGCCTTTGTTGGCGTTCATCGGACGGGGGACTTCATTGCCGCGGATGGGCCACTTCACGGTGGCCTGCAGACGGGATTTCGAGCTGCTTTAGAGGTGATGCATTCCGAGGACGAGGGGCTTGAGTTTGTGGTCAGCCGATTCGGCGGAGAGCGGCGGGAGACCTTTACGCTGAGGGAAATCGAATCCCCGGAGTCTTCCTATCAGACAACGCTTTGGAACGGCGAAGTCAACTTTGTCAGCCGCGAAACGGTCGGCGAGCATCGGACCAAGACCATCCTCGGTTTGCGAGTGCTGTCGACAAACGAAAATCTCCAGGGCCATTCGGGCGCCGCTGATTCTCGAGTCCAAACAAACCCGGACACAGGAGTTGAAGTTGATACGGTCCGTGTAAGCTTCTTCTCACATCTTCAGACGTTGGACACGCGTTTGTTAGCCCTTCAGCTTGGCTGGGACAGATCGTTTTCGACTCAGCGTTTTGATTTTTCGTATGGCCTGCGAACGGCGCTCGGAGTCGGGCACCATGCGTATTTCGAGCGAAGAGAAGACGGAAGGACCCTCGACCTCGGTGGGGTGGAGCCTGTCAATGAATCCATTGAGCAAAGCGATTTTGATGTCGCGACGGTCGCCGAATATTATTTGTCGGCGTCATACCGGCTTGGCGAAAGGTTGTCATTGACGACCGGACTGTACCGCATCAGCCTCGTGTCGTTCGACAATCCTTCAACGGCCGCATCGGCAGATCGGTTCTTGGTGCGACACGTGATGGGTGTGAATGTTGGGGCAAGCTATGCGTATTGACTGTCTATCGATGAGTGGAGTTGTTCTCGTTCGCCGGGCGTCGAGAAGACGTATCGTGAGCCGCTGGTCGACACTTCGTCGCTCATGTCATTCGCCGCGTCGAATTCGGTCGACCGTCTTCGCGGCGACGTCTTTGATTTTGGTGGAGAGGATACCTTCGTCCCAGGGCATGTACTCGATGTCGAGACGCTCCGGAGGACTGAGGAAAATGGTGTCGTCCATTTCTCCCACGTACACGAACTCGCCGGAGTTGTATTTCGCGACGAACTCGCTTCCCGAGACCTCGGTCGGAGGCAAACCTCCTTTCTTCGTGGTGTACTGGCCCGGCATGTTGTAGTACCGGAACGAAGCGACGTCGGTGTCTTCCAGGTTGAAGGTGCGCGTGATGAGCTTTCGAACGGTCTCGGCGACGGTGTCGGCGTCACCCTTGATTTCGACAATCAGGTTTGCGCCTTGGACCTCGCCTGCGTTGTTGAGGGTGGCTTGTTCGTTGACGGCGAGTGAAAGCGACTGAGCGACCTTTCGGAATTGCGAAACATGCTGGCCTTGGCGGTGTTCCCAGGGGCCTGCGTCGAAGACCGGGAGCCGCAGAGAAACTCCACCTTCGATTGTCTTCACTGAGACGTAGTTGTCGTCATCCGTCAGTTCACTGACGCCCAATGTCACCAATTCATAGTCGGATCGCATCATCGAATGCACGATGCTGTTGAGGGTTGTGAGAGGCGCTTTGACGGAGCCCGGCTGAGGGCGGTTTGCCGCGGAAAAATAGCTTGCCGCCCAAACGGTGAGGATGCCGAGAACGGTCGTGCCGAAAAGCGTTTTCATGATTCTCTTTCTGGTGTTGGGGCGTTGCTTTATTTCAAGGTTCGGTGGCAGGGGATGGGCCGCGGGGTGCTGCACATGTCCGAGGCAGGACTCGAGAAGTTCGTGAACCTCCCTTGCGGACGCGAAACGTTCGTCTTTCTCTTTCGCCATCAGTTTCTTGATGATCCCTGACATCCAATCGGGGACATCGGGGTTGAGTTCGCGAACGGAAGGCGTTTCATCATCGATGATCTTTCGCATCACGCCGTAGGAGGTGTCATCTCGAAACGGTGATCGCCCCGTCAGGAGTGCGAAAAGGACGCTGCCGAGGCTGAAGAGATCGCTCTGTTGATCGACGGAGTCACCGCGAGCTTGTTCGGGGGACATGTATTGCGGCGTGCCCGCAATCGAACCGAGTTGCGTGACCGTGTTGTCGTCGACTGCGCGAGCAAGACCGAAGTCGGTGATGGTGACGCGCTCGACGCCTTCTTCAAGAAGAATGTTTTCGGGTTTGATATCGCGGTGGACGAGGCCTTGTTCGTGAGCGGCATCGAGCCCGGCGGCGACTTGCGAACCGATGCGCAAGACTTCCACCAGGGGTAATGGGCCTTCATTCACCAGACGCTTTTGCAGTGAGCCCCCTCGGATGCAGGCCATGACCAGGTAGGGCAGGGAAGTGTCACTGGCGACGCTATGAATCGGAATCACATTGGGGTGAATGACGGCCGCGGCTGCCTTGGCTTCGCGGGCAAAACGCTTCCGGGCGTTCTCGTTGTTGGCGAGTCGCGGATTCATCACCTTGACGGCCACAATTCGGTCGAGCGAAGGATCAACCGCTTTGAGCACGACGCCCATTCCACCGACGCCGACCACTCCCGTGACTTCGTAGGTCCCCAGGCGGCCGAGGTGATCGGGGTGATCCGATGGCGACAGCGAGTCCAGTACTTCTTTGGCAGACGCCGGAATGGCGACGCCATCGCCCGAAATGGTGCCGGCCGAGAATTCGGGTGTGCCGGCCTGATCGAACTCGGTGGGTTTTAGTAACTCAGATGCTCGGGACCATTGCTTCGAGTCACCCGCGGCCGACTCTACGGCCGCACGGCACGCATCGCATTGGTCGAGGTGCGCGATGAGTTCGGGGTCTTCAAGATCGTAGTGGTCGGATTCGAGAAAGGCTCCGATCCGATTCGGGTCACACTCGATTGCTGTTGGTTGCGGTTCAGCTTGACTCATTTCGTCTCCTCGGTTCGTTGAACTTCCGATTGAAGCCGCTTGAGGATTCGACTTCGCGCGGCGTAGATGACGCCGATGGATTTGCCGAGCGCCTGGGCGACGTACTCGCAGGAGTGACCTTGAATGACGGTTTGTTCAAAGGCTTGCCACGTCACCGGACTGACATCCACTTTGACATTCGCCGCGGCGCGCAAGTAACGTTCGCGCAGGTATTCGTTTTCGAGTTCGCGTTCAGTCTCCGATTCGGGAACGGAGGCGAGCAGTTGATCGGCGGTTGAACCATCGATCGCGGCGTGATTCGATTTTGTGAGTGCAGTGAGGATCGCGTTGGCGGCGACCTTGCGAAGCCAATGTCGAAAGCGAACACCCGGTTGCGCTTCCCAGCGATCGATTGATTTCGCGACGCGAATCAACACCTCTTGAGAGAGGTCTTGTGCGTCGGGGTCTTGCATCCCCCGTCGCCGAGCCATCCGGTAGATGACGGGGCGATAAATTTCAACGAACTCCTCCCACGCGTCTCGATTTTCGAGCGACGGGAGTTTCGCAAGCAGCAGGGATTGTGTGTCAGGAAAATCGGTCATTTCGTGTCTCCGCTAGCCTAAACCAGGGGCCGACGCAGTATCTGACACGAATCCAGAGAAAAAAAGAAAGCCCGGGTCGAACGTCGCTTTTAGCGGGGGATTTCGTCGAGTTGGTCGCGGAGCGATTGATATTCAAGCACCACTTTCACGAGTCCGACGACCGAACGGACGTCGAGCTTTTCCATGATGTTTGATCGATGCGATTCGACGGTGCGGTTGCTAATCTCAAGCCGTGATGCAATTTCTTTGTTGGAGTCCCCGGCGAGAATGGCCGTGACAACCTCGGATTCTCGCTCGGTAAGCAGATCCATTTGCGTTTTAAGGGATTGAAAGTGCTCGAACAAATGACGGGACTTTTCGTCTTCGCAAAGCGCTTTATTCATCAATTGGACGATTTCGTGAGCCGCGTATGGCTTTTCGAGAAATCCAGTGGCCCCGGCGGTCAATGCGCGGACGGCCATCCGAATGTCGGCGAAAGCGGAGAGGAAGATCACCGGCAACAAGATGCCCCTGGCGCGCAGGCGTTCCAGGACATCGAATCCCGTCAGTCCCGGCATGCAGATATCCAGCATGACGCATCCCGGGACCCTCGGGTCAACCGCGTCCAGGAATTCGTCCGGCCGGTTGTAAGTCACGTATTGATGTCCGAGCGAGCTTACCAGTTCAACCAGTGAAGCACGGTCTCGATCGTCATCGTCAACAATTTGAATCACAGGTGTGATCATGATGCTGAAGAGCGGAGTAGGGGATCGTCTTTCGGAAGGGTGAAACGGAATGTCATCCCACGGTCTTCGTTTTTTTGTGCCGTAATCTCTCCGCCGTGTGCTTCGATGATCGTGCGGCTGATGGAAAGCCCCTGTCCGATGCCGTTTTCGCGGGTGGTGTAGAACGGTGAGAACAAGGAATCCGCTTGTTCGTCTGTTCCATGTCCATTGTCGCGGACCGTCGTCACGACAAAGCCATCCACCTCTTCAAACGCGACATCGATGTGTGCGTCGGAGATTCCTGCGTCAGTTGCATCAATCGCGTTGCGGAGAAGATTAATCGCGACTTGCTGGATCTGAATGGGGTCTACATTGATGTTGGCCTCCGATTGCAGAAGATCGATGCAGAGTTGAACGTTCGCATGTCTCGATTGGCGTTCAACGAGCCGAATCGCTTCCCGTAAAATCTCGCCGACGGATACCGTGGATCTCTGAAGTTCACTTCGGCGAAAGAAGTTTCTTAAACGACGCACGGTGTCTGTCGCGCGCTCCGATTCCGCGATAATCTCGTGGAGGTTCTTTTCGACTTGTTCCGGTTGGTCTCGGTCAAGCCTGTTGAGCGATGCCGTCGCAAGATTCGAAATCACCGAAACTGGCTGGGTCAGCTCATGAACGACGGCGCTCGCCATTTCGCTCATTGTTTGGCGACGTGAGAGATGGGCAAGTTCGGCTTCTCGTCTTCGCAGTAGTTTGGCCGCCGCTTGCCGATCTAATAGGTAGCGGATGCAACGTGCGAGCGACTCTCGTGTCAATTCACTCTTTGCGAGGAAGTCATGTGCCCCCGCATCCACGATCTTCTCCTCCAACTCCGGATTTTGCATTCCGGTCATGACCACGATCGGTAGGTTCGGCGTGTGTCGGTGGAGGGTGGTAACCGTAGAGAGGCCGTTGCTATCCGGAAGCGTGAGGTCGAGGAGAGCCAAGTCGAATGAGAATTCACGCGTCAAAGAGATCGCCGTCTCAAGACGTGGTACGCGTTGAAGCGAGTGATCGGTCAACATGAGGCCCAGCAACCGCTCGACATGGTTGGCGTCGATAAGGTCGTCTTCCACCAGCAGAATTTCGAGGCCAGTCATGACATCTCTCGGTCGCCCGCTTCACGGTGAGAAACATCGGAGGCTCGAAAAGCGAGGCCATCGAGGGGGCAGCACTCGATGACCTCTGGTACGAATTGTACCCGTACCGAAGGTCAGAGTGGCAGAATGCGTGCCGACACACAAGGAAGAAACCGGTAGACGGGTGTATTAAATCAGTGGAATGTTATCAAAGCGACGGCGTCCGATCGTATTGCCGGGGCGAGGAACGAGCACGCTGACATCGAAGGTTGGCTGCCCCGTCAACCCGTGTCGAACGTGCTCGTCCCAAAAACCGACTGAAGCTGAACGCAGGCAAGATTCGACAATGCCGGTGTCCATTACTCTGTAGAATGGGATATGAGCCCCACAGCCGCAATCGTTGTTTTCACCGATACGAGTGGGTGTCCGCCGCGGACGGTCGTTGAGACTCTTTTATGCGGCGGGGTCGGTGAGGCCGTTTTCGGCGAAGCCTTTCCCGCGCAGCAAACAGGCGTCGCAGCGTCCGCAGGGGACGCCGCCGGGGCGAGGGTCGTAGCACGAGAGCGTCATCGAGTAATCGACGCCGAGTGACAGGCCTTTGGCGATGATTTGACCCTTGGTCAGGTCGATGAGTGGCGTGTGGATCGTGAGTTTGCGTCCCTCGGTTCCGGCCTTGGTTGCAAGGTTGGCCATGGCTTCGAAAGCTGCGATGTATTCGGGGCGGCAATCGGGGTAGCCACTGTAGTCGAGTGCGTTCACGCCGATGAAAATGTCCGCGGCATCGATCGTTTCGGAGAGCGCGAGCGCAAGCGACAGAAACACCGTGTTGCGTGCCGGGACATAGGTGATCGGAATGTCGTCACCGATCTCTTCAACCGAGTCGGCTTTGGGGACGACGAGCGCTTCGTCGGTGAGCGCTGAACCTCCGAACTGCGAAAGGTTGATGTCGATCACACGATGCGAGGCAACTTCGAAGGATGCCGCAAGCGCCGCAGCCCGATCGAGTTCATACTCATGTCGTTGGCCATAACGGAAACTAATCGCGTGAACGGCGAAGCCGCTGTCTTTCGCAATTGCAACGCACGTGGCACTATCGAGACCGCCGGAGAGTAGCACGACGGCGGGAGCGGATTGGTTCACGTCTTTTTCCAGAGTTTGCGTCCGATCGACGGGTGGTAGTTAGTCCAGTTTTCCCCGTTGTCCAGGTCGGCGTCGATGAGGTTCGTGTAAGCGACCAATTTGGCATCTAAGTTATCGATGTGATGCAACGCGACCGCTTCAAGTGTTTGCGGCAGTCGAGGGCTACCGAATTCGAGTTGGCCATGATGTGAAACGATCAGGTGTTCGAGTTGAGTCTGTAACTCATCGGGAAAGTCATGGCCGGATTCGACGGTGCGCTCAATCATTTCACCGAGCATCTGCACGCCGATGACGATGTGTCCGACAAGTTGACCGCGATCGGTGTAACTCATCTCGCCGCAGCTCGAAATCTCGTGCACCTTTCCGAGGTCGTGAAGGAATGCGCCGAACATCAACAGCTCCGTGTTGATCCGCTCGTAACGTGGGCCGATTAACTGACAGAGTTCCATCATGTCGACGGTGTGTTGGACGAGGCCACCCGGATAGGCGTGATGGTTGTTAACGGCGGCGGTAGCGGTTCGCAGGGCGGCGACGAACGCATCATCGGCAAGAAACGTCGCACCGAGGGCGCGAAGGTGAACATCGCGGAGTTCACTGAGCATGCTTCGGAGCCGCTCGAGGCAGGTGTCGGCGGCGGATGCGTCGAAGGCATCGAAGTCGCTCGGGTCGACATCGGAATCGGGGATCGGATCGAGCTTGGTCAGAATGACTTGGAGCGCGCCCTGGTGGATTTGGGTGCGGCCGGAGCCGCGGACGTATTCGCCACGTTTCAGCCGCTCGCAGTCGGAGTCTTCGACGTTCCACATCATGCCGACGATTGATCCCGTGCGGTCGGCGAGTTTGAGCAACAGGTATTTCGCGCCCTGTCGATTCACCCGTACCTGCTTGTCCGCAAGTCGAAATGATTGGTCGAACGACTGCCCATCGGCGAGGTTGTTGACGGCGGTGCGATTCACGAATGATTTCCGGCGAGGAAAGTGTGGGTTTCAGCACGCAAGATGCGTCGGCGGCGGCATCTTCGCAACCGGTGAGAGGCGGACCCGCAGGGGGCCGATCGGCGTCCCCGGGCTCACTCTTGTGCGAGTGGCGGTTATAGTGTGGGAATGGCAGATGATTCGCTTCTTCGGGGCTCCCGCCCTTCCACCGTCAATCTTGTCCGTTCGTCGCACTCTTGGACCCAGGCCGACAGCGCCGCGGGGTTTGTGCTGCGCTATTTGACGCCAATGCGGGAGCATTTAACCGAGGTTCTGGGCTCCGAGAAGGAAGCCGATCAGGCCTTGAAGCTGTTGCTGACCCATTTGGTGACGGCGGGTTTCGGCGATCACAAGCAAGGCCGCCTGCGAGATTTTTTGGCGAAGGCGATTCGATCGTGCGCAAAAGCTCGACTTCAGGAACTCGGCAAGCTGTCTGACGACAAGTCGGAGTTGTCTGAGGTGACGCCGGAATCGAAGGAATGGCTATTGAGGTGGCGTCAGTGTTTGCTCGATCGAGCGTGGCGTGCTTTGGAACGCATGGAGCATCACGATCTCACACAGCCGTTGTACACCGTCCTCTGGACCCGGGCGAACAACCCGAAGGTCAAGCCCGTGCAAATCGTTGCGGAGGTTCGCGAGCGTACGGGTATCGAAGTGGGCGAGGAACGTCTTGACGCCATCGAGCTGGATGCGAAAGCCGCGTTTGCTCAGCTGCTGGCCGATGAAGTTGTCGAAACACTGCAAAAACCTCAGAAAGATGCCGTCGAGAAAGAGATCCGTTCGCTCGGCATGGGAGCGGCGTTCGACGGGGTAAGCGTCGGTGCCTGAATGCGGGTCACACGACGTAGAAGCGTTCGAGAAAACGACGCTTGTGTGTCATAATGGACGGCTTCCGCACCGAATCGGCCAAGGAAATTTTGGAATGAGAACATTGCGACCCAATCAACGAACGGCTTCCAGAGTGTTGTGGCTTTGCCTGCTGGCATGTTTCACGATCCCATCGGGACGCTTGGCCGCCGCACCTCAAGATGGAAGTCCCCTTGATTCCGAGGGGCGGTTGGTTGATTTCAACCGTGATGTCGCGCCGATCTTTCGTAAAAACTGCTTGGAATGTCACAACGAAGACGAGGCCAAGGCGGACTTTCGGATCGACGATCCCGACAGCGTCTTCTCCTACGTTGAAGCCGGCGATCTCGAGTCGAGCACAATGTATGGGGACTACCTGATCACAGACGATCCGGACTATGTGATGCCTCCCTCCGGACACCTGTCGGCGCAGGACCTTTCTGTCCTTCGTGTTTGGATCGAAGAAGGCGCGCACTGGCCAGAGGATGCTGCGGTCGTTGAAAAAGTTGCTGGAGAGACCGAAACAGAAGCTGCCGTCGAAGAAGAAGCGGAAGCACCCATGGGGTTGGTCGATCGCGTTTGGGCGTTCCAAGGTTTCTTTCATCCCGCGACGGTTCATTTTCCGATCGCGTTGTTCCTGTTCGGTGCCTTCTTTGTTGCGCTCGGTTGGTTTTGGAAATCGTTGGGGGATCAGATTCCGCTCGCCTGTCTGTTGCTCGGCGCGCCCTCGGCGGTTGTCGCCTCGGCAATGGGATTTGCGTTTGCCGATGAGAAAGGCTACGGATCCTGGACGAAGATCAACATGGACAGTGAAATCTTTTGGCACCGATGGAGCGGCGTGATCGTCGCGTTGGTGGCGATGATCCTCGCGTTGATTGCCCTGTGGGCACTTCGAAGTGGTAGCGAAAAACTCCGCAGGACTTGGAGACTCGGCCTATTGGTGACCGCAGCGATGGTCGGACTCGTCGGGCACCAGGGAGGAGAACTGCACTATGGGAAGGAGTTCTACGAAAAGGCAATCAACATCTTGCTCGGATCGAATGAGGCGGTTGCCGACGCCGAGCCGGTCCAACCGATCGATGAGGACTCATCCGTGTCGAGTGAAGGTGATGTGGCCGAGTCTGAAGGCGCGGAGGGTTAATGTCCGCCAACGACGAGTTGCCTGGTGATCGCTATTTGAATCGTGAGTTGTGCTGGTTGTCGTTCAACCAACGGGTGCTCGCACAAGCGGGCCGCGAGTCGCTTCCGATTCTGGAACGCGCAAAGTTTCTCGCGATCACCAGCAATAACCTCGACGAATTCATGATGGTTCGTGTCGGAGGACTGAAGCTGCTCAAGAAGCGGAATCCGACGGGGCGAGACCCGGCGGGAATGATCGCGGCTGAGCAATTGAACGCGGTCTCCGAACGCTGCCTGGGGATCGTCGCCGAGCAGTACCGGGTGTTTCGCGATGAGGTGCAACCCATATTGGAGTCGGCCGGCATTGCCGAAGTCGATTTGAATCAGGCTTCGGAAGCGGAATGGGATGCCGCGAAGTCGCGTTTTCAGACCGACGTCTTTCCTGTTTTGTCGCCGCAATCCGTTTCGCATGAACGGTTCCCTTTGGTTCGCGGTCTGGGCGTTCACTTGTGTGTCCGTCTGAAGGTTGAGCCGGAATCACGTCTGGGGGTGGCGGTGGTTCGCGAGTCGGATGAGGAGGACGGCGATCGATTTGAGTTCGCGCTGATCCCGATGGCACCCGTGTTGCCTCGCGTGATGCCGATGTCCAGTGATACTCGGCACGGATATGTCTTGTTGGAGAAACTCGTTGCCCACTTCGTCGACGCTTTCTTTCCCGGCAGAACGGTCGTCGAGTGTGTGCCGTTTCGTGTGACTCGGAACGCGGACATTGAGTTTCGAGAAGACGAAGCCAGTGATTTGCTCGGCGGTATGGAAGAGGTTCTCGAGCATCGTCGATTCTCTCGCGCGGTACGCCTGGAGTACGGGGCCGATGCCAGCGAGGAGGTGGTGGAATTCCTGCGGACGACGCTCGAACTACATCGCGGAGATACCTACGCGATCGAAGGACCGCTCGATCTGCGATTCCTGTTTGAACTGTACGGCGAAGAAGGATTTGACCATCAAAGAGACGAGGTGTGGCCGTCTCGCCCGCATCCGCGAGTCGATCCCGACGAGTCGATGTTCAATACCATCGCCGCCGGTGACATGTTGCTGGTGCATCCCTATCAAAGCTTCGACTCCGTCGTCCGCTTGATCGATGAGGCGGCGGACGATCCGGATGTGCTGGCGATCAAGCAGGTGCTGTATCGAACCAGCAAGAACAGCCCCGTCGTCGCTGCGCTCGAACGCGCCGCCGAACGGGGGAAGTACGTGACCGCGATCGTAGAACTCAAAGCGAGGTTTGATGAGGCTCGCAATATCGAGTGGGCTCGCGAAATGGAGCGTGCCGGCGTGCAAGTCATTTACGGCATCCACGGTTTAAAGACGCACGCCAAAGTTTGCATCATTGTCCGGCGAGAGCCCCAAGGTATTGTTCGTTACATGCACTTCGGGACCGGCAACTACAACGAGGTCACGGCCAACTTGTACGGCGATGTCTCGCTGCTCACCTGCGATGCCGGGTTGGGCCAGGACGCGACGTCATTCTTCAATGCGGTCACCGGTGCCAGCCAGCCTTTGGAGCTTCATGAACTCGCGGCCGCGCCGACCACGCTCCGCACGAAACTACTCGATTTGATCAATCGGGAAACAGAGCGAAGTCTCGCTGGCGGACGCGGTCAGATCACCGCCAAACTCAATGCCTTGGTCGACACGCAGATGATCGATGCGTTGTATCGAGCCAGCCGTGCCGGCGTTCAAGTACGGCTGAACGTTCGCGGTCAGTGTTGTTTGAAACCGGGTGTGCCGGGTTTGAGCGACACGATCGAGGTCGTCTCGATCGTCGATCGATTTCTCGAACACGCACGGATCTTTTCGTTCTACCAGGGCGGTGATGAGACGGTGTTGATCAGCAGCGCCGATTGGATGCCACGGAACCTGGATCGACGGGTCGAATTGTTGGTTCCCGTCAACGATCCCGGTTGTCGCGATCGTTTGATTGAAGTGCTCGAGACGTATTTCAAAGACAATACGAACAGCTGGCGGATGCTGGCCGATGGCAGTTACGAGCAAATCGAGTCCAAGGATGGCCCGCCGTTTCGTGCCCAACGCGTTCTCTACAAACGCGTCGTCGAGGCATGGAAGAACGCCCAGACCAGTCGTCGCAGCACGTTTCGTCCGCTGACCGGTAGCTGAGTCGTTCGGCTACTTACTCAAACTGAGCGGTTCTAAAACCAAAGGATGTTGGGAGGGTGCGTCGCTCGATTGCCCTCCCCGGTTCTTTTACCGACAAATCCCGCAAAAGAATCGACCCTCCCATTCGTTGTCTTTGATGCCGTTGGCATCAAAGACAAAACGAGGGAGGGTGTATTCACACAAACCACTCAGTTTGAGTCGTTACGAGTGCTTCGCCGCAGCTTGGTTTTCGGGTAGGGCGTTTTGTTCCAGTTGAACATGAGCGTGACCTCGGACGGCTCGCGCCCCTACCGCTAACAATTTTAGCGGTAGGGGCGCAAGCCCTCCGGTGCGTTAACTCGAAGTCTGAATTAGAGCAAAGTGCTAGACCGTCACTTCAACGCTGAGTGATTGTTCGCTGCTATAGCGGTCGCGGATCGGTTCGATGTGTTCGGCGATGAACTCGTCGACTTGCTCGGGGGCGCGGCCGATGAAGTCCGCCGGGTCGATCTCGTCTTCAAAGTGAACGCCGCTGAAAGCCGGATCCAACTTGAGGCGATCGATCATGTCGTTCGGCTTGCCTTCGGCGTTGACGCGGTACGCGACTTCGCGGGCATGGATGCGAATTTGCTCGTGCAACTCTTGTCGGTTTCCGCCGGCTTTGGTCGCCCGCATCATGATGTTTTCGGTCTCGACGTAGGGCAGTTCCTTGGCGAGGTTGAACTCGATGGTTTTGGGGTAAACGACAAAGCCGCGTGCGATGTTTTCCATCAGCACCAGAGCGGCGTCGATGGCGAGGAAGGCCTGCGGGATCACGAGACGACGGTTGGCGCTGTCGTCGAGGGTTCGTTCCATCCACTGAGTCGCGGCCGTCATGGCGGGGCTCGTCTGCAAGCTCATCGCGAATCGCGCGAGGGCACAGATGCGTTCGCTTCGCATCGGATTTCGCTTGTAAGGCATTGCCGAAGAACCGATTTGTTTTTCCTCAAATGGTTCTTCGATTTCTTTGCGATTCGCCAACAGGCGGACATCGGTGGCGGTCTTGTGCAGACTTTGAGCGATGCCACTCAGCGCATCGAGCAATTGCGCGTCGACTTTCCGCGGATAGGTTTGCCCCGTGACAGCGTAGGTTTGTTCGAAGCCGATTTTCTCGGCCACGCGTCGTTCGAGAGAGCGGACCTTTTCGTGATCGCCGTCGAAGAGTTTCAGAAAGCTTGCTTGGGTCCCGGTAGTGCCCTTGGTGCTGCGGGCGCAAAGCGTTTCGAGCCGATGGTGAATTTCTTCAAGGTCGAGGACGAGATCGTAGGTCCACAGGCAGCATCGTTTGCCGATGGTCGTCGGTTGGGCAGGTTGCAGGTGCGTGAAACCGAGGCAGGGCAGGGCACGGTGTTCAGAAGCGAACTTGCCCATGGCGTCGATGGTGGAGGCGAGTCGACGCGCGACCAACTGCAGTGCATCGCGGATCAGGATCACGTCGGCATTGTCGGTGACGAAGCAACTTGTCGCCCCGAGGTGAATGATCGGTTCCGCGTCGGGGCACTGTTCCGCGTAGGCTTCGACATGAGCCATCACGTCATGGCGGCGGACACGTTCCTTCTCGCGAGCGACGTCCAGATTGAGTGTTTTTTCAAACTGTCGCATCTGCTCGATTTGAGAATCCGAAATCGGCAATCCGAGTTCCTGCTCGGCTTCGGCGAGCGCGATCCAGAGACGCCGCCACGTCTGGAAGCGGCGATTCGCACCCCAAAGTTCGGCCATCTCGCGGGAAGCGTATCGCTCAATCAGCGGATTCTGGTAGGTGTTGGCGGTCGAGGCAGCTGAATCGGACATTCTGGCAGGGTCTGGCGGCGTTTCGTGATTGACGGAAGTGCGATAACATACCGAGCCGGCGTGGACTAGCAATTCGACTCCATTTGACTGACCCGCAGGCTTTCGCGCGACCGTTGAACGTTACGGCCGGAACGCGATTCGGATTTTTGATTCGCTTTTTTTCAACAAACAAACGCCTGCCTGGCGGTGTCTGCCGAAAAGCAACGGTGTGAACAGGGCTTTGTTTATGAGTCAATCGGTGATGCGGCTCTATCTTCTACTATTTGTCAGCGTTTTCCAGTACGCATCGGTCTCCGCGCAGCAGGCGGATACGGATGAGTACATCAATGGGGTCTCGCTACTACCGGCTTCAACGGCGGGTGTGGTGCGAATCCCCGAGGTCCCCGCGTTTTGTGACGCATGGGAGAAAACGCAAATCGGTCAACTGATGAAGTCGGACGCGATGCAGCCGTTTCTCGGCGCGCAGCGCGACCGGGCATCGAACTACTTTGACACGCTCGATCGAAAGATCGGGGTCAAGCCGCAAGACGTCTACAACATGGCGTCCGGCGAAGTCGTGATCGCGTGGATGGCGTTCCCCGATGACAAGCGTCGGCCTTACGCCCTCTCCATCATTGCGGACATTCGTGGACGCAAACCGCGAGCGGATGCCGCGGCCAAGCAACTCGATAACGAGTTGAAGCAGGGCGGAGCCACCCGACGTGACATCACGTATGGCGACGAGGTGATTCGCGTCTATCAAACCAAGGCGAAGCCGGGGCAATTGAAGATCGAAGAGATCGCGATCACATGGAATGAGACTCGCTTCATCGCAGCCGACCGCGACACCGTCATTCAATCACTGCTCGATGCGGCAAGTGGGAAAGCCCCACTCGATCGATTCGCGTCGCGGAACAATTTCAAAAAGGTGCAAGCCGATTCGATGGCTGCGGTTCAGGCTGCCGCCGAAAAAGACGCGACGGTGTGCTGGGAATGGTTCGCGGAGCCGTTCGCGATGGGACGCATCCTCCGCGAAGTCTTCGAATATGATCGCCGAGACGACTTGGATATTTTGCAGCTGCTCGAACGACAGGGCTTTCAGGTCGTCGAGGCCGTCGGTGGTGTCGGCGTGGTTGCCGGCGAGCGGCTCGACATCCTCCACCGAGGCGTGGTGATCGCACCCGGGCGTTTGACCAAGGCCGCTCGGATGTTGCAGGCGTTCAATGCACCAATGCAACCGATCCCCGGTTGGGTCTCTGAAGATACCGGAACCTTCTATCGCCTCAGCTGGAAACTCGAGGAAGCGTTCTGGGCGGCGGAATCGCTCGTCAATGACGCGCTCGGTGAAGACCTCTTCCGTCCGATGATCGACGGGATTCGTGACGACAAAGAGGGGCCGCAAATCGATCTCGCGAAAGACTTTTTGCCCAACCTCGATGACGAGATCATCCTGCTGACCGACAACGTCATGCCGCCGAGCCCCGAGTCGGACCGAATGCTGGCCGCACTACGCGTCAAGAACGCGGAGGTGGTGCAGAAAGTTGTCCGCAAGGCCATGGAGAGCGAGGGCGACGCCGTCGAGATCGAAGTCGAGGAGTTCGACGCTTGGCGAGTCGAATACGGCGAAGGTGACCAGGATGACCTCGATGCCGAGCTAGCGCAACTCGGGTTCGAAGAAGACATCGAGACCGAAGATCAGGGTCGCTTGATCACCCATTTCGCGATCGCTGTGGTGGACGGGAAGACGCCGGACGACCCGAGCTATCTAATTTTCTCAACGCATTCGGACTTGCTGGTGAAGCTCGGGCAGCGGATTCGCGCCGGTGCTCAAGACGGGTTCGCCGACGAGGCTTCCACGAAACAAGTCACCGAGGTGCTACAGCAGCTCGGTGCCAAACAGGTGAGCGTGGACGGCATCATGCATCCCGCGATATCACTTCGGGCTCGCTACGAGCTGTTGCGTCGTGGTGAGTTGAAAGAGCGGGATACCATCCTCGCCAATCTGTTGCGGCGTTTGGTCGAAGAAGATGAGGACGGAGAACCCGATCCGATCCAGGCGGCCAAGCTGCCGCCGTTCCAGCAGATCCAGACCTACTTGAAAAGTGCCGGATCGTTTTGGGAAAAGACGCCCAACGGCTGGGCGATGACCTTCTTCATGCTCGCTAAGTAGGCGGACTCACGGTCCTCCGGTTCTCAAGCCGCACAGACTCAAAACCCGCTGGCTTCCCTGCGTCCACGGCTCACATTCCGAGCCACTTCGCCTTGAGGGCTTCACTCTTCGCTGAAGAGCCGGACCCAAAGCGAGGCGATCGCAAAAACGGCCAGCAGGTGCACGACGACGGTGATCCAAAAGAGGATGATGTAGGATCGCTTGACCGTCTTGTGACGAAACGTCCGGCGCGCGAGCAGACCTCCCGGCCATCCGCCGAACACATCGATCAGGTGGAGCGTCCTTTCGGAGAGACGTCGGCCATCACGTTTGGCCCGGAACTTGTCCCATCCGTAAGCGAAAAAACTGATCAGGCTGGCGATCACCAGCAGGGCAAAATACAGCCCGATCGCCACGGAGGAAGCGTTGGCGAGCGGCATTACGCCAGTGCCTTTTCGAGTGCCTCGCGAACGACCGGCAAGACGCGTGCTTGGACGTCCGCAAGCGTGCCTTCCTGGAATGCGCCGGCGGCTGCTTTGTGTCCGCCGCCGCCAAATTGTCGGGCGATTTCGTTGCAGTCCATCGCGCAGCGGCTGCGAAACGAGAGTTTGAATCCGCCGCGAAGTTGTCCGACGAAGATCACGGCGGCTTTGGTGCCGGCGATGGTCAGTGTCAGGTTGATCGCGTCTTCGGTATCACTCGGGAGAGCACCGACGGCATCGAAGTCGTGCTTTTCGACGTAGGTGTGAACCAGGGCCCCGTCCAGTTCGCTCTGTGTCCGCGACAGGATCAGGCCTCGCAACCGCAGACGACCCAGGGTGTCCCGTTCATAGAGGTCTCCGTAAACCTCGGCGGGGACCACACCGGTATCGATCAGGCGGCCGATGGTTTGGAACGTATCCGAGGAGACGCTCGGGAATCGGAACCATCCGGTATCAGTCGCGATCGCTGCAAAGACCGGCGCGGCCATTTGTCGAACCAGCGGGACGCCGAGGGCATCAGCGGCTTGCACGACGAGCGTTCCCGTGGCCTCGGCTTGGTAATCCTTGTACATCGTCGCGCCGAGTTCGTCTTCGCCGACGTGATGATCGAGCACCATCTTGTCGCAGGATGCGGTCCGAATCACGTCACCCATGTCACCCAGCTGTGCCCACGCGCTGGTGTCCAAGATCATGATGCAATCGGGCGAGATGTCTTCGGCCTTGACGTCGTCGCCGAGGACTTCGATGTTCCCCGCAGGATCAAGGAATTGAAGCGCGGGTGGGGTGCGATGCGCATTGATGATGCGAACGTCTTTGCCGATTTGACGGAGCACATACGCCATCCCGAGTTCGCTGCCGAGGGCGTCACAGTCGGGGCGGATGTGGCTGACCAAGACGAAGGATTGGTAGTGGCTGATTTGCTCGGCGAACTTCTTCCAGTTGACGCTCATGTGTCTCGCTTTGGAGGGTAGTTTTGCAACACGTTCTGCGCGGATTCGACGTCACGGCGGAGCTGACTTGCGAGCGCTTCCGCCGACTCGAATCGGGCAATGTCACGCACCCGATCGACGAAGTCAACCGACAGTGTCTTGCCATAGAGGTCACCGTCGAAGTTCAGCAGGTGGGCTTCGACCTTGCCGTCATGCCCCGACCGAAACGTCGGGCTCTCGCCGATGTTCACGGCGGCGTGAAAGGTTTTGTCGTTGTCGACGGATGCGAGAGCCGCGTAAACGCCCGGGGCAGGCAGAATCACGTCGATCTGTTCAAGGTTGGCAGTCGGGAATCCGATGGTGCGTCCCCTGGCATCGCCGTGGACGACCACACCGGAGACGCGATGCGGAATCGCCATCATCTCTCGCGCCGCTCGAACGTCGCCGGCCAGCAATCTCTCACGAATCCGAGTGCTGCTGATCAGGTCTCCGGAGAGTACCTCCATCGACACGGCTTCGAATCGGATGCCGGCCTTGGAGCAGACGCGGCGGAGTAGCGCGACGTCGCCGCCACGATCTTTACCGAAACAGAAATCGTCGCCTTCCACCATGCCGCGGCAATGCAGGTTGTCGATGACCAGCGTTTGGAAGAACGCTTCCGCGGAATAGTTGAGTAGCTCACGAGACGTCTCACAGACGACCAGGAAATCGATTCCGAGTCGATCGAGACGGCGTGCCCGTTCCTTGATCGCGGTGAGCCGTTTCGGCGCCGCGTCGCGGCGGAGGATCGCGATCGGATGTGGGTCAAACACGCAGACGACTGCGGGGCCGCCAAGCTCATCCGCCATCGAGCGTGTCCGGCCGAGCAGCGTCGCATGTCCGAGATGGACGCCGTCGAAGTTTCCGATGCTGAGTGTGCCGCCATGCAGCGCAGCGGGAACCTTCGTTTTGGCGATGTCCGACAGGAGGACAATTTCGGTCACGGACGTTTTTTAATGCAGACCAGGAGTGTCGATATCGGAAGGATAGGGACGGCATCAAGTCGCGTCGACGCCCGATTTATCGCTTGGCGGTGAGCTGGTTGAACAACCATTCGGGTTTGCCGCTGCGGAACCCGTCGATCAACACCGCAATGATGATAATGACGCCAATAATGATCTGCGTGTAGGTGTTCGGAATGGACAGCATCGTGCAACCACTGCCGATCGTTTTGATGATCAATGCGCCGATCATGGTGCCAAGGACGGAACCACGTCCACCACTCAAACTGCCGCCGCCGAGTACGACCGCCGCAATGATCTCGAGTTCCTTACCGGTTCCGTCTGACGGATTCCCGTTTTTCACATTGGCGAAGTAAAGCAGGGCGCCCATGGCGACGAACACCCCCGCGAGTGCGTAGACGCAGACGGTGGTCAATCCGACACGGATGCCGCACAGCCGGGCCGTCGAGGGGCTCGATCCGATGGCCACCACGTTGCGTCCAAAGACGGTCAGTCGCATCAGGATTGCGACCGCGATCCCGAGCACAATCGCGATCCAGGCACTCGACGGAATCTTGAGCGATCCAATCCAATAACGATCCGGGTTGTTGCCCGTAAAGCACAGATAGCGAAGCCAGTCGGGGACATGGTCTCGGACCGGATAGACCGTCGACTCGCTGGCGATGATTTGGCCTAGTCCGAGAAAGATTGTCATGGTGCCGAGAGTCACGATGAACGGCACCATCGATGTCGTGCTGATGATGATGCCATTGAGCAGCCCACAAAGGACGCCCACCGCGAGCCCCGCGAGAAGTGCGACTGCGATCCATAAAGCCGCACCGTCTTGGTCGGCCGGCAACGTGTGGTCCCGAAACGCCAACGCGATCGCGGTACCACTGAGCGTCAGCGCCGTACCGGCCGAGAGGTCGATGCCCCCGGCGATGATGATGATCGTCATCCCGAAAGCGGGAACCGCGATCAGTGCCGCGGAGTTCATGATCACGCGAGCGTTTCGGACACTGGCGAAGCTACCATCGCCATAAAGCGAGCCACTTCCGAGTTGCCAGTCGGCAATCGCGAATAACAGGACGATGACGAGCAGCGCCCAAGCAGGGCCGAGCGCGGTCGCGAGTTTTGAAAGTGCCTTCATGGTCCATCCACCACCGAAAGTGCGGCGGTCATCAAGCCTTCTTCATTCCAGTCGGCAGCCGCCCTCGTTTCGACGAGTCGCCCCCGCGCCAGCACTCCGATCGTGTCACAAACAGCCATCAGCTCCGGCAAGTACGAACTCACAAAAATGACCGTCTTTCCGCGCGCGGCGAGGTCACCGATCATGCGGTAAATCTCCGCTTTGGTGCCGACGTCGATTCCCTTGGTCGGTTCATCCAATAAGTAGATTTGCGCGTCCTGAAAAAGCAATCGGGCGACGGCGACTTTTTGTTGGTTGCCGCCGGAAAGCTCACTGACGTCTTGATCGACGGACTGCATTTTCACTTCGACTTCGTTCGCCCAATGCCGACAGGTTCGGTTTCGCTCGAATAGATTGAGAAACCCCGCGGGGCCAAAGCGATGTTGAAGACCCATCGTCATGTTTTCGGTGATGGAGAGGTCTTGGGCGAGTCCTTCGTTTTTTCGGTCTTCACTCAACAGGCCGAGGCCCCTCCGCATGCGTTTGCCTGCCGAGCCGGAGACTCTTTTGCCGTCGATGCTGGCGGACCCACCGATGGTCGGTTGCAGACCGAATAGGCTGCGCAGCAACTCGGTGCGACCGGCCCCGACGAGTCCCGCGAGGCCGAAGATCTCGCCGCGTCGCAGTTGGAACGAGATATTTGTCGGGATCGGTGTGGCCGAGAGCTCGTCGACGACGAGGATCGGCTCGCCGATTTCATGCGGTACGGAAGGAAAGAGATCGTCGACGTCGCGACCGACCATCAGCGAGATGATTTGATCGTCGGTGATCTCTTCCAGCGTGCCATTCCCGACGGATCGACCGTCGCGCAGGACTGCGTAGTCGTCGGCGACCCGCCGAACTTCTTCCAGGAAGTGGCTGATGTAGATGATCCCGATGCCATCGGCTTTGAGATCGTCGATGATTTCGAAGAGTCGGTCGACATCGGCGGAGGGAAGAGAGCTTGTCGGTTCATCGAGTAGGATCAGTTTTGCGTCGCTCACGAGGGCGCGAGCGATCTCGATCAACTGCTGTGTTGCGACGGATTGATCGGCCGTGCGGTCGGTCGGGTTCAACTCACTCAGGCCGACACGATCAAGGGCTTTCAACACGCGTGCCCGCTGCTGTGTCCGAAGCAATGTGCCCCATCCGGTGCCTGATTGGCCGAGCAGGATGTTGTCTTCGACACTCAGTTCGGGTGCGAGCGTTAGCTCCTGATAGACGATCGCGATGCCGGTTGAACGAGCGTCGATCGGCCCCGAGGGACGATAGCCTTTGTCATCGAACGTCATCGATCCGGAGTCGGCGCGATGCGCACCGCTGAGTGTTTTCAGCAGCGTGCTCTTACCGGCTCCGTTTTCGCCGATCAACGCCAGCACTCTGCCGGCATGAGCGGTTAACGAGACGTCATCGAGAGCAACAGTGGGACCGAAGCGTTTGCAGATGCCGGAGACTTCGAGCAACGGCGTCATTCAAGCAATTCAGGTTTGAGCAACCGACTGTAAAGTTCGTCTTCCATGTTTTCGGACGTCGCCAAGTATTCACCGGTGCTTTGAAAGGGCTCGGCGGCGGTGCCGTCTTTGATTGCTGCGACGATCGTTTTGACCGATTGATAGCCCATTTGAACGGGGTCTTGCAGCACGATGCCTTGGCAGTGTCCTTCCTTCATCGCTTCGATCAACGACTCGCTGGGGTCAAACGCGATGAATTTCACTTCGCCCGCCAAACCCGCGTTTCGAATGGCCTCCAGTGTTCCGTTTGCGTTGGGCTCACAAACGGCAAAGATGCCCGCCAATGCTTCGCCGTGAAGCTGGAGTAGTTGGTCGACTTTTTCTTTCGCGCTCGTGGCGTTGTCGCCGCCGTATTGATCAGAAGAGACGACTTTGATGTTGGGGTATTGCTGAAGTGCCTTGAGGAATCCTTCTTCGCGCTGTTCCGTGCTTTCGCTTCCAGCGAGGTAGCGGAGCAAGATCACGTTACCCTTCTCACCAATCGCTTTGGCCATCGCGTCGCCGGCCATCTCGCCGCCCTTGAAATTATCGGTCGCGACGTAGCTGACGATTTCGGGGCCCTCATCCAGTCCGGAGTCGAAGATCACGACGGGGATCTCTTCGTCGATGGCTTCTTCGACGGCATCGACGAGTCCGCCTTTTTGGTTGGGGGCGAGCACGACACCGTCGACGCCCTTGGTGATCATGTCTTTGACGACTTCGATTTGGCTTCCCGTGTCACTCTCGACGACGGGGCCGCGCCACTCGATCTTGACGCCGCCGATTTCTTTCGCCGCCTTGTCCGCACCGTAGTGGACCGATTTCCAAAACTCGTGGCTGGTGCCTTTGGGAATCACGGCGATCGTCAGCGAATCGCCGGAAGCATCCTCTCCCGAGTCTGCCGTGCCGTCAGGCTTGGAACCGGAGGTGCAACCGAAGAGGACAAATGCGCAGAACGCCGTTGCGAAGGCTGCGGAGAAAAAGTGGCGTGATCGATGCATGACGTCGCAGGAGGAGGAAGGGAGATGTGGGGCCACATGATAGCTGATTCGTTATTGCGACGCGGCTTGTGCCCGTGTTTCGAGCTGCCGCAGCGCGACCGGAAGGTGCGTGAGTATTTCGACGCAGGTCATTCCCGATTGTGAGATCGACTCGGCGGCAAGGTCGCCGGCTAGTCCGTGAAGGTGGACGCCGGTTCGCGCGGCATCGGAGGCGCTGAGGCCTTGTCCGAGCAGCGAGGCGATGATGCCCGTCAGCACGTCGCCGCTGCCGGCGGTGGCCATGCCCGGATTCCCCGTTGGGTTGACGTGTCTCGCGGGCCCGTTTGCGAGTGGGTAAACAACGACGGTGGGGCCGCCTTTGACAACGATCGTCAGACCGAGGCGATCAACGAGTGATTCCGCCGCGCGGATCTGTTCATCCCGTTGAGCTGCTGGAATGCCCGTCAGTCGAGCCAACTCGCCGGGATGGGGTGTAAGCACCAAGTGTTGTTGATCGCGGGGCAGGGCAGGGGAGTCGAGGAATCGCTGCTGGGCGATCACGTTCAGTGCATCCGCATCAAGAATCCGCGGCACGTCTGTTTTCCAGAGCAGGCGTTCGACCCACTGCACCGCACCCGCACCGGTTCGCATGCCGGGGCCACAGGCGATCGCATTTGTCGAACGGATCATCGCGAGGATCGGTTGCGCGTCGCTGTCATCGAGTCGAGCGAACTGGCCGTCGGGTGTATCCGCCAGCGGGATGGTCATGACGCCCGGGTGAAACGAGGCGACGGTCTCGAGGCATCGATCGGGTATCGCTGCCGAAACCAAACCCGACCCGGTCTTGAGCGCCGACATTGCCGTGAGCGAAATCGCACCTGCCATGCCGCGCGAGCCGCCGATCACGAGCACACGCCCGAAGTCACCTTTGTGCGCGTCAGTCTTTCGCGGGGGGAGCTTCATGACAGCGCATCTCTTGGGCGGCTCTGATGTGCGACAAGTCCGGCCAGGTATCCCGCTTTGAAGCCGGCGTCGATATTGACGACCGCGACATTCGATGCGCACGAACTCAGCATGCCGAGCATCGGGGTCAGCCCGCCGAGTGTTGCGCCGTAACCGACGCTCGTCGGGACGGCGAACACGGGTGTGTCCAAATGGCCGCCGACGGCCGCGGGCAGCGCACCTTCCATGCCCGCGACGACGACAACGGCTGATGCACGCCGAAGCTGCGGCACGGCATCCAACAACCGTTGTGGGCCGGCCACTCCGATGTCGTGAAAGATCTGAATCGGAATCCCCATCCACGCCAACGTTTCGATGGCTTCTTCGGCGACCGGCGCATCAGTGCTGCCCGCAGAAATCACCGCCGCATGCGGTTGAGCTTCGCTCGCGTCACACCGAAGACGCTCGACGCGTTGATTGACACCGACGGAAAGCGTTCGTGCGACACGGTTGAATTGTGCGTGCTCAAAAGCCGTCTCAAGATGTGCGGCGGTTGCTGGGTCGATGCGAGTCACCAGCGAGGGTTGTTCGGCTTGCTGCTGCTGGTCGATGATCTTTCGGATCAACTCCGGCGGTTTGCCTTGTCCGTAGACGACTTCGGGGAAACCGCAGCGACGCTGTCGATCAAGATCGAGCGTCAGCGGCGTTGGCGAGTCGATCGGAGCCTGCTGGTCGCCGTTGGTTTCGATCTGATCCAGTGCTGCGGCGACCGAGAGATCGCCCATCGCAACTTGAGTGAGCAGATCGGCGAGCACTTCGAGGCGCGGTGGATCGGGAGACTCTGGATTCGGAGACTGTGACACGACAGGAAATGGTTAGTGGGGCAGGGCAGGGCGGTCCGCCGTGCTTCAGGGAAACAATGCGTTTGGGCCGCATCGTTTTGGATGAGCCCTGTGGCTGATTGGTTGAGCCCTGTGGCTGATGGCCGGGTTCGCAAAATTGAGCCGAAGTGTTGTAATGCGTTGGTGCGTGAGCAAACTTGCGTGGCGAACACCTCGGTGCGCGAACGCCGTTCGCCCTTTCCAGATAACAGCAGGCATGGACTCGATGTCGACCAAGAAATGCGTCTTAGCCTATTCCGGCGGCTTGGACACCTCCGTGATTTTGGGATGGCTCCAAGACCAAGGATACGAAGTCCACGCCGTGTATGTCGACTTGGGGCAGCCTTGCGAAGATCGTGAGGCGACGATGGAAAAGGCGAAGACCTGCGGCGCAGCGTCAGCCCGTGTCGTCGATGTTCGTGAAGAGTTGTGTCGCGACTTTGCGTTTCCGGTGCTGGCTTGGCAAGCCAAGTACGAACAGATCTATCTGCTCGGGACTTCCATCGCGCGGCCGCTGATCAGCAAAGTGTGCTTGCAGGTTGCACGCGAAGTCGGCGCGACCGCCTACGCTCACGGTGCCACGGGCAAAGGGAACGACCAATGCCGGTTCCAACTCGCCGCCGAGGCGCTCGATCCGAAGGTCGAAATGATCGCTCCCTGGCGAATTCCCGAGTTTCGCGAGGCGTTCCCGGGGCGAACAGAACTGATCGCCTACTGCGAGAATAAGAATATCCCGGTCAAGGCATCGACCGCCAAGCCGTACAGCAGCGACGAGAACGTCCTCCACATCAGCTACGAGGCCGGAGATCTCGAGGAGCTTGACGTGAACGGAGTCGAGTTAGTCGAGTTCGGCATGGGCGTGAGCCCCCAAGAAGCACCCGACCAAGTCGAATCCGTCACGATCGGTTTCGAGTCGGGAGTGCCGGTCAAGCTGAATGGTGAGGCGGTGTCACCGCTAGCGATGGTCGAAAAACTCAACGAGATCGCGGGTCGCAATGGCGTCGGACGGATCGATATGGTTGAGAACCGATTCGTGGGAATGAAGAGTCGTGGCGTCTACGAATCTCCGGGCATGACGGTGCTTTACGACGCACTGATGTACATCGAGCAGCTCACGATGGACCGAGATCTCATGCACCTCCGTGATCGGCTAGCGCCTGAAGTCGCCGAAATGGTTTATTACGGATTTTGGTACACCCCCAAGATGGATGCATTAATGGCGTTTGTTCGCCAGGCTCAGCAGCCGGTCACCGGCGAGGTCACGCTCAAGCTCTATAAGGGCAACGTGATGGTCGATTCCCGCACGAGCCCCAATAGTCTGTACGACGCCGAGATTGCCACGATGGAGGGCGGCGGGTCCTACAATCAAGACGATGCAGAGGGTTTCCTCAGGATTCAAGGTTTGCCCAGCCGTGTTCAGGGCAGTGTTCAGCCGAGGTCGTTCTGATATCAGTGTTCGTGTGAACACTGCCTGGTTCTGCGGGGCATGTCGAGGTCTTAAACAGGGGCGACTGGTGCCGCTTTGAACGTTGACCCTCCTCGATTCATCGCTTAGGCTTGGAATGTTAGCCGTAGCGGCATTTTCCGACGAATGTGGCGTCTTAGCGGGACCGATAGCTGTCCCAAGGCGTTCCTGATTGGGAAGTGTCCTCCTCGTCTCAGTCTCGGCTCGTTTGCGCGAAACAGGTGAAAACCATGTCGTCCTCTCTTTTGGTGCGTCGTTGCCTTTTGCTGGCGATCGTCGCAGTTCTACTCGGTTCGAGTGCCGATGCCGGCACCTTCCAGGCGGAATCCCGACGGGATGTTGCCATCATGAAGCGGAAGGTTCGGGCCGCTCAGTTCCTCACTCGTGCGACCTTCGGGCCGACGATCGAAGACATTGAAGCGCTCGCCGAGCGAATGGGCCAACTCGGTGTCCGTCGCGCGTGCGAAGAGTGGATCGATCAGCAGATGGAATTGCCGGCCAGTCTGCATCGTCCGTTGGTGATGGACATGATCCAACAGGACGGATACACGACGACACAAGACTTGGTTTGGATTCAGCGGTATCGCTGGCACGCCTGGTGGCACAACGCCATGGCGGGCGAAGATCAGCTCCGCCAGCGAGTCGCTTGGGCGCTGAGTCAGATTCTGGTGACGAGCGAAGATGGCGCCGGTTTCAATGACCGCAACCCCGGACACAACAGCGGGGAAGGGCGGTGGCTTGGGCCGACGACATACTACGACTTGATGGTCCAACATGCTTTCGGCGAGTATCGCGACTTGCTCGAAGACGTGACTTATTCACCCGTGATGGGCACGTACCTTAGCCACCTTCGCAATCGCAAGACGAGCCTGGCAGACAATCGCTTTCCCGATGAGAACTACGCTCGGGAAATCATGCAGTTGTTCACCATCGGACTCTACGAATTGCATCCCGATGGGCGGTTGAAGGTCGACGAACAAGGCGAGCTCATCCCGACCTATGACAACGAGGTGATCAAAGAGTTCGCAAAAGTATTCACGGGCCTTGCGAACAAGCCTCACCCGAGTGCGACCAATACCGGCAAGTTCTGGTGGGGCAACGATCTCGAAGCGCCCATGGAAATGAACGACTTCGAGCACGAGCCCGGTACGAAAACCCTGCTCAATGGCGAAGTCGTCGGCAGCGAGGAAATCGTCGACGGTGATGCGGATATCGCTGCCGCTCTGGACAACCTGATGGCACACGACAACGTCGGCCCTTTCATCGCGCGACGTTTGATCCAGCGACTGGTCAAGAGCAACCCCTCACGTGCTTATATTCGACGCGTGACGGCTAAGTTCAACGACAACGGGCAAGGCGTCAAAGGTGACTTGAAGGCGGTCGTGAAGGCGGTTCTTCTCGATCCTGAAATGTGGCGTGGCCAGCGTTTGCGAGGCCTTCGCAATCCGAACCGATTGGAGGTCTTGCCACGCGGAACCGAGTATTCTTCGTTGTCGGAACCGGTGATTCGATACACCCGTCTGTTGCGAGGCGTTCATGCTTGGAGCAGCCACCGCAGCGGTCGCTACATGATGTTCCCGATGGATTACAACTGGCCGCAGGAAGCTTACCGGTCACCGACCGTCTTCAACTTCTTCTTGCCTGATTACCAGCCGCCGGGAGAGATCATCGGCTACACGCCGTCACGGCGAATCCCGAACGGATTCCTGTCGGGCCCCGAGTTTCAAATTCAAACACCCGTTTCGTCGAACCGTTTGGTTGGACGTTACCTGTGGGATATTTCGAGTCAGCGTTCGTGGCAATACGCCTCGAACTCGAACTACACGCACGAAAGCCACCTTTACTTCGATCTCGAAGCAGAGAAGCAGTTGTGCACCGAAGACGCGGACATGCACGAGCTAATGGACTTGTTCGATCTCGTCTTCTGCAGCGGCTCGATGCCGCAGGATTACAAGGAACGAGTGGTCGAAGTCATCACGACGGAGACGGCTTGGATGAAAACGAATCAGACGTGGCGACACGTGATGGAAGACGAGCGTTGCGAGTCTGCCATTATCGCCACCGTCCTCTCTCCTTTCGCCGCCGTGACTCAATAGTCTCGATCTCATCTGAGTCCTTTTCCAAAGCAGAATTGCCATGAACAAGAAGCACATTGTTAACGGTCAACCGCCGCGTCGAGACTTCCTTAAGCTCGCCGGTGGATGTGCGGCACTGACCAACACGTCGCTGCTGTCCACGATCTTCAATCTCTCCGCGACCAACGCAGCGGTCGCCGCAAACGACCTCTCGGGTTACAAAGCCTTGGTCTGTGTTTTCCTCTACGGAGGGAATGACTCGTACAACATGCTTTCGCCGGCCGAACCGCAAGAGCGTGCGGATTACCTCGAGGCACGTGGCGGTGTGTACGCGCCTGGTAACGGGGCACTCGGTTTGCCCGAGGACGGTCTTCACGAAATCACGGATTCATCGAGTGGTCGCCGATTCAATATCCACCCCGCGATGGGAGATGTGGCGGGACTCTACGGTGATGGCAATCTGACCTACCTCTGCAACGTCGGGAGCCTCGTGCAGCCGACCAGCCGGTCGGATTACAACAGCCAAACATCGCTGCCGCTCGGCTTGTTCTCGCACGCCGATCTCCAGCGGCATTGGATGACATCAGTGCCACAGACCCGTTCGCAGGTGACCGGATGGGCCGGCCGTATGGCGGACCTGATTACGGACGATGTCAATTCGCATCCGTCCATCTCGATGAATATCGCGTTGAACCAGGTCAACATGTTGCAGACCGGCGGTTCGGTGATTCCCTACATCGTAACCACGAACGGCGCGAGTGAAGTCAACTGGTACAACCAAACGTGGACCCAAGCCAGGATCTTCACGCAGCTGACAGATGACGTCCTTTCACGGACCTACTCGAACCTCTATCAAAAGACGTTCGCGGAAGGGAATCGAAACGCACTCGATGCCGCCATCGCGTTCAATGAAGCCACGGACGCGGTTACCCTCAACACCACGTTCCGTACCTCTGGAAACGATCTCGCCAATCAGTTGCAGATGGTTGCCAAAACCATCGGCGCCCGTTCGACGCTGGGCCAAACACGGCAGATCTTCTTCGTCTACGCTGGCGGATGGGACAACCATGATGAGCTGATCAACAATCAGCAGACGCGTCTCGGTTACGTCAGCACCGCGCTGAAAGATTTCTACGACGCGACGGTTGAGCTCGGCGTCGAAAACGACGTGTGCACTTTCACCGCAAGTGATTTTGCCCGCACGCTCAACAGTAACGGACGTGGAAGCGATCACGCCTGGGGTGGAAATCAAATCATCATGGGTGGCGGAGTCAACGGCGGACGCCTCTATGGGGAATACCCGACGACGCTCAAGCCCAATGCGACCGACCTCGACCTCGGTCGTGGGCGATTGCTGCCGACCACCGCCGTCGACGAAATGTCGTGCGAACTAGCGATGTGGTACGGGCTCGGGAACGACAATGCGATGGAAAATGTGCTCCCGAACATTCGTAACTTCGTCGCATCCGGCGACCCGGCGCCGCTCGGTTTCATCAGCTAGCGAATTCAGAACCAACGCATTCTCGAACGCGGGCGAGTCCATTCTCGCTCGCGTTTTTTTATCCGGTCGCACGGGCAGGGCAGGGGAGTACTCGCTTCGAAAGACGGTTGCTAACGTCCATTGAAACGAACCCTGTTTGGCATTGGTTCACGGCAAATCGTAGTTGGGCCGCATCTCTCTCGACGTGCAGCGCTATCACCGTTCCGTGGAATCGGCGGATTCGTAAGCACTGACTGCTTTGCTTTGCACGATCGTGTTTGGCAGTCGCCACTTTAAGTACTCGGCACCAGCGGGGCTGATCTCTGTCGCGGAGAGCACAAAGATCTGTAACTGCGTCATGGACTGAGCCGCGCGGGTTCAAAACCGTTAGCGACCTCAGCTTGGAAGCGATTTCGGCAGGACGGAGGAAATCAAATTCCGAAGACGTTAGGTCAAGCTCTTGAAGCCTAGGAAAGGACCTGAACTCCGAGGAATCGCTTAGCGCTCCAATGCGGAGTTGCAGCGATTCGAGTGCGAGTCTTCGAACCGCTCGCCACTTACGAAGGTTGATTCGGAACTTAATCGAGGGTGGAGTCCGGTAGAAGTTCGCCGCCGGACGGTGTCACCAGCGATCGAAAGGTATCCGGCGAGAGGTCTTCGGAGACAAAGTGGCCTCGACCATCGACGGTCGCCATTGTCACTCCGTCTTCGAGCCAACCCCCAGGTTCGACTCCGACCGTCCCGTTGATCACGCCTTGCATGGAGGCGTAAGGGAGATCGACCGGTTCGGTCCAGCTACCAATGTTGGTGGAGACGTTTGGCTTTCCCCCGATGACAAGAATCGTCTGCGAGGGATCGTCGGCGACCGTGTCGGGGCTTCCCGGTTTGTCTTTTGGAAAGAGCGTTTGGGGGCCCGTGATCAACACGTAGCCGGTTTGGTTTTGCATTCCGGCGACACCTGCGGGGTGTTCATAGACCGACGGCATCGCGTAGCTCGCCTGAATGTTGACTTCCGCGTCCCAAGGTTGGCTGAGATCGAACTCGTCATACAACGCTCGCTCGTTGAGATACGGCAGCAGCAGCACGCGCCAGGAGTGAAGCGGTTTACCGTTGGCGTCGCGTAGCACCGCCGGCGGATAGGTTCCATGATCCAGAGCATAGGCATTGAGCGCTTCGGCAATCGATTCCAGGTTCGTGATCGAAGCGTTTCGGAGGCGGACCTGGCCAAGCCGACGGACGCTCGATCCGCCGAAACGAAGCACCGCAAATCCGAGACACACCAGTAGGGTCAACACGACGCCCGCCGCAACGATC
>JBCBOT010000055.1:0-33290 GCA_039821165.1 Planctomycetota bacterium
AGGAGTGAAGACCTCAGCTACTCTGTCTTCAACGGGATCGGTGCGCTATGCATCCTGTTTTCGATCTACTTCGCCTTTAATCTCTCGGCTCTCATCATCGAAACGATCTGGGTGCTCATCAGCATCATTGGCGTTGTTCGCTACCTGAGAAACCGAGGGGACATCGATCAGTCCTCCGAAGAGTGATCCGAGTGTCGAGGGCTCGGATCCTGGTTGATACCTGCTGAAACGCGTATCACTTCAACCCGGCGCCGCTGGGGCGACGATTGAGGGCGCCGCGAACGCCGAGTTCTCTCGGGTCGCGGGCAATTTTGTCGCTGAAGATTCGAACGTCGTCGAGGATCGGTCGAATCTTCGCCGTCGCGGCTTCGATGTTCTCAACGGTGCGTCTCACACGAAAGTAGAGCTCGTCGTCTTTGATCAAGCGCTGGATGGTGCCCTCGTTTTGATTGACGGCCGCAGCAAACGCTTCGACCTCGCGGAGCGTCCGATCGAGACTCTGCAGATCGGTCAGCACGCTGGCGACGAGTGCATCACTGTTCTCGGCGATCGGTTCGGTGATCGCTTCGATGTTCTTGATGGTCTGCTCGGCCGACTGGAACGTGCCCTTAGCGGTCTCAATGGTTTCCCGCACCGTGTCGACGGTTTTGTCGACATTGCCGACAGCTTTCTCAGCGACTTCACCAACCTTCTCAAACCGTTGGCCGACTTTCTCAAAGCTCTCGAATGTCTTCTGCGTCGATTGAAACGTGTTCTGAGCCTCGTTTAGAACGTCCGGCAACTCGGCCAGCGCCTTTTGCAGACTCTGCTTCAGCTCCGGATCCCCGATCACATCGCGCACGTCCTTCATCGCGCCTTGAAATTCGATGATCGCATTCCGCGCATCCTCGGCGATCTTCTCCAGACCATCGTCCGTCTGTTGAACGACTCCACGCGCGTCGTCGACGAGTTGGTTCACGTTGCCGCCGACGGTGCCGATCGAATCACTCGCTTCGCGTACCGATTGAAGCGTGAGCTTGAGTTCGTTTTCGATGTTAAAGAGCAGACTAAATGGGTCCTCGTCCGTCTCTCCATAACTCAAGAATTCCTTGTCGAAGTAGGGTCGGTTTCGGCTCTCGAGCAGGTCTTTGGAAGCGATCTCGGCGTCCGTCGCGCGAACGAACTCCAGCTTCGCATCATTCGTGATGACCGAATCGACGCCGATCCGTGGCAAGTATTCGTGAGTCAAGCTCTCACGGTACTTGGACTCGATCCCGAGTGTGATCAATACGTCATCTTCGCGAAGCTGTTGATCGATGACGCGACCGATCTTTACCCCGCGCAACAGCACCGGTGTGTTGCTGCTAACGCCCTTCGCCGACGGGAACGCGACCAAAATCTTGTATTCGCCGGTGAGCACTCGCGGCACCGCCCCGAACAAGAACATCAGGATGACCCCGATGCCGATTGCGGCAATCACCAGAACACCGACGCCGAATCTGAGCTTATTCTCATCCATCGAATTGGGTGACTCCTCGCCGTCGTTGCAGACAGACCTCACAGATGTCCGAACTGTCACTGGGAAGGTGACTCATCGCTACGGATGCTGATTCCTCTTGGATCCAATGCCTCATCCGATCAACTCCCTCAAACGCTCTCCGGCTTCGCCGCGAACGAACTGAACCACACGTTCGTCGCTCGACTTGTCGAGTCCCTCGGGCGGCCCGTCGTAGAGGATTTGTGATTCGTCCGGCTCGAGCCTCGTTCGCGGGAAAAACATCAACACACGATCCGCGACTTTGCGAGCCGTCCGCATGTCATGGGTCACGATCACGCTCGTCACCGGATACCGGCGTCGAATGTCGAGCATCAATTCGTTGATCACGTCGCTCATAATCGGATCAAGCCCCGTCGTCGGCTCGTCATAGACCACGAGTTCCGGTTCCAAGATGATCGCGCGGGCCAAGCCGACGCGTTTTCGCATTCCGCCGCTCAATTCGCTCGGTTGTCGTCGACCAACTTCCTTGGGAAGTCCGACCTCGTTCAGCCGCCGAGTCACCTCTTGCCGGATCGTTTCCGCGTCTGCGGAAGTCGACTGTCGAAGCGGAAATGCCACGTTGTCAAACACCGTCATGCTGTCGAACAAGGCGGCGTTTTGAAATACGAATCCAATGTTCTTTCGTTGCTCGCTCAATTCCGTCGGTGGTAGGTTCGCGAGTTCCGAGCCGTCGAATCGCACACTTCCACGCGTCGGCGTGATCAGCCCCACGAGTGTTTTCATGAAGACCGTTTTGCCGCAACCACTCTCCCCGATCACGGCGACCGTTTCGCCACGATTAATCGTCAGCGAGATGTTCTTCAAAATGGTTTGCGACTCAAAAACCACATCCAACCTGTGCACGTCGACCAGTGGTGAGGCTGCCTCTTGGGATTGGGTATCGTTCATAGCCCGACGCCCTCACGCACCGGGTAAAAGACGTGGTAGACCTGATCGAGAAAGATGTTCAAACCCAAGTCCATCGCCAAAATGATCACGAACGAGTGAACGAACGAGGTCGTGGCTGCTCGCCCCACCCCTTCTGCGCCGGGTTTGCAATGCAAACCCTGATAGCAGGCAATGATTGCGATTACCGCGCCAAAGAAGACGCTTTTGAAAATGCCGCAAAACAGATCCCAGCCGCCGACGCCGTCGCGCGAATGACGCAGGTAGGCGGCGTGGTCGATCTCCCAAACGGTGACGCTGTAAAAGTATCCCCCGACGATGCCCATGAAGTCGGCCATGACGGTGAGCGCCGGGATCAGCAAAATGCAGGCGAGGAATCGCGGCACCACGAGGTAGTGGATCGGGTCAGCACCCATCGCCGCCAATGCGTCGACTTGCTCCGTCACACGCATCGTGCCCAAAACTGCCGCCATCGAACTGCCGACCCGGCCCGCCAACATCGTCGCCGCCAGAACGGGTCCGAGTTCCTGGACGAGCGATCGATTGATCACCACTCCCAAGTAACTTTCCAAACCGAGCGCGTGAAACTGTGCATAGCTCTGCACAGCGAGCACCATCCCGATGAACGTGCCCGTCAACGCGACCACCGGCAAGCTGAGAACGCCGATGTGATAAAAATTTAAGACCAGAGTGCCGCGCTGTGGGAGTCGTGTGAACAGCCAAACCAACATTTGATACGTGAACAGGGCCACGTCGCCGATGGTTTGAACGCCACCGATGGCCGCTGCACCCCACTGGGAAACCCACAGGTACAGCATCCGCCCAAGCGGCATGGCCGCCGTCGGCGAAGGTTCCTCGTTGGTGAGCGTGACAGACATTTCACCACCGAACATCAGGCCGGAACGAACCTACCGCTCCTCTCATCGATCTTATCGGCAAAACAGACTTTGCGGATGAGGCAAAGTTCAACGGCGTCCCGGCAATGTCAGCCGGCCGGGACAGAGCATGTTTGAATCCGGGGACAGAGCACGTTTGGATCCGGGGACAGAGCACGTTTGGATCCGGGGACAGAGCACGTTTTGTTTTGCAGTCAGTAGTGATCCCTGGTATTTGTGCTCTGTCCCTTGGGAATCCTGCCGTCAGTAGTGATCCCTGGTGTTTGTGCTCTGTCCCCCACGGCAGTCCCCCACGGCAACTCGGTCTAACAGGGAAACTCAAGGAAACTTGTGCTCTGTCCCCCGGGGGAACTCCGTCCTCGGAGAATCCTGACCCTGCGTTTTTGTTGGGTGAACCAAGCTTTGTATTTGGTGTCAAAAATCGGCTCGGGCCGCAACGCAGACTCTCCTGGGCTCCCAGCCGACGTCTCTTTACAATCCGGGTCCGAACCAGTTCCCCGAATCACCCAACAGGGAAAGATGTCCACTTCCGCCGCCGCGTTTCGTGCCGCTCCCGCTAGCGCCAATTTCCCGGAACTCGAGGAACAGATTCTGCAGTTTTGGAAGCAAAACAGCATTTACGAGAAATCGCTTCAGCGCCGCGCCGACGCCCCGCCGTTCGTCTTCTTCGAAGGCCCGCCGACCGCCAACGGCCTGCCCCACCCGGGACACTGCCTGACACGAGCCATCAAAGACGTCTTCCCTCGCTACAAGACGATGCGGGGATTTCGCTGCGAGCGCAAAGCCGGCTGGGACACCCACGGATTGCCCGTCGAAGTCGAGGTCGGCAAAGAACTCGGCATCCACAGCAAAGAAGAGATCGAAGCCTATGGTGTCGAGCCATTCATCCAAAGGTGCCAACAGTCTGTGTGGCGCTACATGCAGGAGTGGCAGCGACTGACCGAACGACTCGGGTTCTGGGTCGATCTCGAAGAAGCCTACGTCACGTACCACCAGAGCTACGTCGAGAGCGTTTGGTGGAGCCTCAAAAATCTGTTCGATCGTGGCTTGCTTTACCAAGGCCACAAGATCGTCTGGTGGTGGGCCCAAGGCGGTACCGCATTGTCTTCGGGCGAAGTCGGGGAAGGCTACCGCGAAGTCGCCGACCCGAGTGTCTACGTTCGTTTTCCATTGCTTGACCAACCCGATCGCAGCCTGATCGTTTGGACCACGACGCCCTGGACGTTACCGAGCAACATGTACGCGGCGGTTCACGCCGAACTGGAATACGTCCTCCTGAAAGACAAGGAATCTGGCGAAGAGCTGTACGTCGCCGCCGCACTCGCCGACACGATTGCCGAAAAGGCAAAGTGCGAATTCGAAGTTCTGGAAACGGTTCGCGGAAGTGAACTCGTCGGGCTTCGCTACAAACCGCCATTCAATGGTTATCTCGACCAAACAGGCGATCCCGTCGGCAAGCTGATCGAGCCCGATGGCGACAAGACCACCGAACACCATTTTTGGAGAGTCGTTGCCGCCGATTTCGTCACCACCGACAGCGGCACCGGAATCGTGCACCAAGCCGGCGCGTTCGGCGAAGTCGACTACGAAGTCTACGACACTCAACGTCGGCGCTTTGTCGAAGGCGAACAACCTGAGTTGCTTTGCGCGATCGGCCCCGACGGCAAATTCACCGAAGCGGTCCCCGAAGACTTGGTGGGTGTCTGGGTGAAGGATGCGGACAAGGCGCTAACGCGCGATGTCAAAGAACGCGGCTTGCTGTTCCATCAAGAACAGTACTTGCACGACTATCCATTCTGCTGGCGCGCCGATCAGGACCCGCTGATCCAATATCCTCGCAAGAGTTGGTTCATCCGCACAACCAAGTTTCGCGACTTGATGCTGAAGAACAACTCGCAAATTGGGTGGCAACCGGAACACATCCGCGACGGCCGCTTCGGCAACTTTCTCGAGTCCAACGTTGACTGGGCACTCTCGCGTGAACGATTCTGGGGGACGCCGCTGCCGATCTGGGTTTGCGAAGAAACTGGCAAAAAAGAGGCCATCGCCAGCTATGACGAGCTGCTCGCAAAGCCAGGCGTCGCGGGAACCGAAGTCTGGGAAAACGCAAAAGCCGAAAACCCTGAACTCGTCGACGACTTGCGAGTCCACAAGCCGTACATCGATGAAGTCACCTACGCGTCGCCGTTCGCCGATGGCGCACGCATGAGACGCGTCACCGAAGTCATCGACTGTTGGTATGACAGCGGCGCGATGCCTTTCGCCCAATGGGGTTGGCCGCACCAAAACGACGACGCCTTTCACGCGCAATACCCGGCGGACTTCATCAGTGAAGCCATCGATCAAACCCGGGGCTGGTTCTACAGCCAACTCGCCATCGCGACGATGCTGTTTGGGGAAGGCGCCGCGATCAATGAAGCGGGCTCTCAAGGCGCGGAGACTCCGTCCAAAGCGACGGAGTTGGGCTACCCGTTGCCGTTCCGAAACTGCATCGTGCTCGGGCTGATGTTGTCACAGTGGTGGGAAGCCAAACGCGGTGAATCCGAGAAACAGATCGCGCTGGTGGAGTCGGAGACAAAGGACTATCCCGACCTCAAGTTCACCAAACAAACCGGCAAGATGTCCAAGCGGCTGCGCAACTATCGCAGCCCCGATGAGATCTTCGACCGTTACGGCAGCGACGCGCTCCGCTGGTACCTGTTCTCCAATCAGGCACCCTGGAGTTCGATCATCTACGCGGAGCAGTCGATCAAAGACTCCATCCCCGAGTTCTTGCTGCGACTCTGGAACACATTCAGTTTCTTTACGATCTACGCCGAGATCGACGGTTTTGATCCGTGCACCGCGACCGACGCCGATGACCAGTTGTCACCCGCATCGCTTTCATCAGCACCGAAGTACCGGCCTGCCTCGCAACGCAGCGAGATCGATCGCTGGATCCTCTCCGAACTGAACCAAGCCACCGCGACCGTCATCGAACGGATGGACGCACTCGACAACTTTGGTGCATGCCAAGCAATTTCATCGCTCTTGGAAGGGTTGAGCAATTGGTTCGTCCGGCGAAGCCGTGATCGATTTTGGGCGAACGACAAAGACTCTCAGGACAAACACGACGCGTACTGGACGCTCTACGAATCACTCATCGAATTGACAAAGCTCTCGGCACCATTCACACCGTTCCTCGCCGACACGCTGTGGCATCGATTGACCGAACCGTTCGCCGGCCGAACGCTCGAAAGCGTGCATCTCTGCGATTTCCCAACCAGTGACCCGACGCGGATCGATTCGGCATTGTCGGATTCCATGGGGTTGCTTCGCGAGATCGCTTCACTCGGGCGAGCGGCCCGCGCGAGTGAGAAACTCAAGGTGCGGCTTCCGCTTTCCGAAGTCACCGTGATTCTGACCGCGGACTCGCAAATCGAATGGCTCCGCAGCCACGACGCGCTCGTCCGGGAAGAGCTGAACGTCAAAGCGGTCCACTACACGACCGAAGGCGATCAGTACGTGCAGTACACGGTGGTGCCAAACTTCAAGCGTCTCGGCCCGAAGGTCGGCAAGCAAGTTCCCGCCGTCAAGAAGGCGCTCGGTGAAGCCGACGGCAACGCGCTGCTCGCGCAGCTTCAAAACGACGGCGTAGTGAAGCTCGAGCTTGGTGGGCAAACGATCGAGCTGGATAGCGAGGACATCGAGGTTCGCCTCAAGGCCAAAGAGGGCTGGACCGCCGCGCAGGGTCTGGGTTGCGTCGTCGTGCTCAACACCGAAGTCACTCCGGAACTGCAGCGCGAAGGCATCGCGAAAGATCTCATCCGAGCGATCCAGAGTCAACGGAAGGACATCGACTGCCAGTACACCGACCGAATCCTCGTGGCGGTGGAACCCGCCAACGACGAAGTCCAACTCGCGATCGAAGAGCACCGCGAAATGATCTGCGCAGAGACGCTCGCTGATTCGCTGGAACTCGGAACCATTGAATTGATCGAGCCAGTCGATTCCGAACACGGAAAGGTCTATGTGCGACGAGTGTCCTAGCACTTCGTTCCAATTCAGTTTTCGGGTTGGCGCACCAGAGGGCTTGCGCCCTACCGCTAAAACTGTAAGCGAAACGGCGCGAGCCGTCCGGTGTCACCCTAATGTTCAATTGGAACAAAGCACTAACACAACCCGCGGAACACAGAATCGAAGGCGAGGTGTCGGCGTCATCACCGGCTTCATTGTGAACTCCGTGTCCTCAGTGGCTTTTCCCCGCTCCATTCAAACGAAGGGAGGGCGACCGTGAGTGCTCCTGCCTTGCCCATCGCCGTCTTCCTCAGCGGCAGCGGTCGAACGCTCGCGAATCTGCTGAAGCACCGTGACGAACGCGATCTGCCGATCGACCTTCGTTTGGTGATCAGCAGTCGGTCGGACGTGCGCGGCGTCGAGATCGCTCGATCCGCTGGCATCGAGACTCGCATCGTTCGAAAGCGCGACTTCGATGACGCGGCTTACTCCGCCGCAATGTTCGATCCGGTACGAGAATCGGGCGCCAAGTACGTCGTCATGGCCGGATTCCTGAAACACGTGCTGATCCCCGACGACTTTGAAAATCGAGTCATCAACATTCACCCCTCGTTGCTTCCCGCGTTCGGTGGCCAAGGCATGTACGGGCACCACGTTCACTCCGCCGCGATCGAGCGCGGCGTCACGATCAGCGGCTGCACCGTCCACTTTGTCGACAACGAATACGACCACGGCCCGATCCTCCTCCAACGTGCATGTCACGTCCTCCCCGACGACACTGCCGACACATTGGCGGCACGTGTCTTCGATCAGGAATGCGACGCACTGCCTGCCGCGTTACGACAGCTCTCGGAGTAGCCTCTATTTCGAGGCGATTCGATTCATCGCGGGACGGCCGAAGACCTGCACATCGAATCTTGTCCCATCCTCCGCCCAAGCGGTCCCGATTCCGATCTCGGTATAGTCACCGCTCAGCAAATTTTTGCGGTGTCCGGGAGACCGCATCCACATCTCGACGACGTGCTCCGACGACCACGCACCTTCGGCAATGTTCTCCGCGCCGGCAAGGAAGCTATATCCCTCGTCTTGAGCACGATCCACGAACCCTCGGCCGTCGAGTTGATGGGCGAGCGTCTTGCGCCGTGCCATGGCGTCGGCGTGTTTCTGGGCCGCCGCCGCGAGCGTGTTGCTCATCATAAGCGGCCCGACACCATTTGCCTTGCGGTGCCGATTGGATCGCTCGACAACGCCTTTTGCGATCGCCTCCAGAGAATCGCCGCACAGATTGACGGGACGAATCGAACCGGGGCGAACGAGAATCTTTCTTTCATACGAACGTTTCTCCCCGGTCACGCGATCCGTCCAGGTGCCACGAATCAAGGAGAGTCGGTTTGCATCGACAGCCGGATTTCCCTGGTACCAACGCACCGGTCCGAATCCGCCGAGTTCACGACCATCGACGGAGACTTTCGCATCGAACGGGACAATGATTTTGGCGCCGCCCCGCTTGAGATCGCATCCGGAAGACGTTGAAAACGCGGCCCGCGACGGCTTTCGGCAGGGGCACTGGGCGTTCGCGCTCGATGCCGTGGAGAACAGCAAGATTGTGAGAAAAAGGACGACGATTTTTCGGCTCATCACTCGGCTCGCTTTCGGGGGTGAATCAGACTTCCTATTCACCCAGTCACGTTCGAGCGACTTCGGCCCTCACACTTCCGAGAAAAATCTTCGAATGCCGCTGCGGTGAACACTCGGACGACCCTCACTCCACGGCAGACTCGGAACGATTCAGCGTGTCGATATCAAAGTCAAGCCCCGACTCATACATCTGGGCTTCGGTGCCAAAGACGCCGCCATCGTCTTTGCCGTCGTGTCCGACGCTGTACAGCAAGTACTTCTGTCCCTCGACGCGGTAAATCAACGGCACGTCTCCAGCAGGATTGAACGGATCGATCGGCACCCGATCAAGCAGGCTCGGGGTGAGCATTTCCAGATCGCTGGGAAGTTGTCCGTGTTCACTCCGATAGAGTTCGATAGCAAGCTCGGTCATCAACAGCCGCCGCGAACGGTCGCGACGAAGGATCGCGTCATCAATCGCCTGAAGAGACGGTGTGAGGAAGGTTTGCAATTCTCCATGCGATGGACGTGAGAGCACCCGCTGGGACTCCATCACAAAGCGTAACCGCCAGCCGTAAGTCTGCTCATTCAGAGCATTGCAGCGGCGTCGAATCGCGTCGGGTGTGATCCGCCGTCGCTCCTGTTCGATGAGTTCAACAAGCATCGCTCGGTTCTGATCCTGTGAAAACATCTCACGATTGTTGCCGTACTCGTTGAGGGCGGCGGAGTGAATCGCGAGGCCCGCGAGCACGTCACTCACCGAGCCATCGGTGCCGCAAACGATCCCGTCGCCCACACGCGATAAACCAAGCCAAATCGCGGCCGCATCACCACTCTGCTTCTGATTCAAACAATAGAGCGCAGCCCCGTCGGCGAACCGGCAGAGGGAACGAAGAGTGATCATTCGAGCGCGATGCCCCGCGTTGTCGACTTGGCTGTCGATCGCGAATGGCTCCTTCGACAACTCCGTAAGATCTCCCAACCGCGACCTGAATTGGGATCCCGTCACCCGGACGGGACCTTCGACCAGTCTGGACGCCATGTCGCAAATGCGCAGAAATGTCTCCGGGTTGTTCCCTCTTGATGCGGCCACTGTAAGTGGCTGCGACATCCTCAGCAGCGGCATCCCGATCAACCACAACGCGAACGATGTGAGCACGGCAAAACCAAATTGACTCGTTCGTCGTGTCGTCTTCGGCCGCGGCTCGGTGAGCGGGGCCAATCGGATGACATCCCCGGACACTGCGAGAAGCATCGTGCATCCTAGTAGGATGACGTAAAACCGGGTCGAGAGAGACCAGACGCCTTGCCCAAACCGTTACCCATCCAACCGTTGTAGGTGGCTTCGAGGAGCCAGGCTCCGGCAACTCCCTCGTAGAAGGTCGCCCATGTCAAAACAAGTAAAAGCGCTGATAGCGCAACAACCTTCCAGCGAACCAAGGCTGAAGCGAACATCATCACCAACAAAACGTTAAGCGAGCTGACGGCCATCACAATCGGCACGCAAAACTGCCATGAAAAGGCAACCGCGTGTGCAAACGAATAGGAGAAGGCAGAAAACATCAGCCCCAGCAAGAGCGTGACACCCATCGATTCACGCAACGAAAATCGGGCATTCGGTCTTCTTGGCCGAAATCTCCAGCGGCCCAAGCGAACACGATCCTTCAGCGAAAAGACGGCGACGCACGTGGCCGGCAGCAGCAGGGCGTACGAGAACAGCTTTTCGGTACGACTCACTACATGGTCATACGGTTGAAGTCCCCCTTCAATCATCAGCACAACCACCACTGAAGCCACTCCAGCTGTTGCCGCCGTTAAAAGGCGGGCCATGCGGTTGTCATCGTCAAGCGATCCACGTCGAGAAAGCTCGCGGCGACTCAGCAACCATCGTGCAATGACGAGTGGGACGGCGCTCACCACACCCACCAACGTCAGAAAGATGAGAGGCTCGAATGCAGCCGCGGGAAGCAACGTGAGTGTCAGGAGACACGCCACTGTGGACCGTAAAAACCAGTGCCCCCGCCCAAGCGCCACCCAAATCCAAAGAAAGCTAAACGCCGCGACCACGAGAACCGATAGCTCGACGGGACAGCGTGTTGCCGGGCTCAAAGCGACCTGCATCATCTCTTTTGGCCCGCCTGTCGTTGATCCTACCGACCGTCGCTGTTGCGTCCTTCACCCGCAGTGACCGCGTCCGTTTTCGGCCGTTCCAGCATCGTTGTTAGGAGTCGATCGAGCTCGTCTCCCTCCGCTTCGACCGAAACAACGTTGCCGTCTCGGCCGATGAGAATTCCGACGGGCAATCGTCGCACGCCGTAGTATTCCGCCATCGGATTCCTGCGAATGTCGTCCGGAACAAGGTTGTCCCAGGGAAGCTCGTGTTCTTCAACGTATCCGTCCAATGCTTTGGGGGATCCCATGTAAACACCGACCACGGCAAAATTGCGTGGGTGCTTCATGAGCCAGTCTTTGATCGAACGCAATCCGCCGCTGTATCGCGCATGCCCGTGCCAATAGTAGACCAGCACGTACTTACCCTCGTAGTCTTTCCAATCCACCGACTCACCGGTTGATAGAGGGCATACGAATTCGACACGGTTTCCGGGAAGTGCGAGGAACCTGGCTTCGGCGCGATAGTTGGCCGCCATCGCACGAACCGTTTCCTCCGCGCTGGCTTCCATCGCATCGGCCATCACGAAGCTGATCCGCGATGCCGAAAAGAAGTGTTTGGTCTGCCGCATCTTCCGAATCAGCGACCTCCCCAGGTTCACCGTTTCACGATCGCAACCGTGAGAGCGTGTGACTTCTCCGAATCGCTCGGCCAACTCGTTGGCTTTCTCTGGTGCGGAGTCGGAGGTCAACGTTCGGGACTCCACCACCAAGTCCTCGCGGACCGCGAAGACCTTGAATGCTTGACGGTCATCGCGACGCAACGAAGCGAGTAGCGCCGCGCGCTCCCGATCGTAGAACTCCGGTTCTTGACGCTGAATAAAAATCAGCGCGAAAAACGCCTGGCGAACGGCGTAAAGCTGTTGTTCGTCGGAGGCGTCGTCCATCCCACGCAACTGCTCTGCGGCGGCAAAGATCGCTTTGGCCCTCTCAAATCTCGAGCCAGTCGCCCCGTCACGGGAACTCATGCGATCCAAGAAGGCGACGAGGTCGCCGGGACTCGCGTCCTTCGGCAACTGTATCGCCTCGTTGGAATCCTCACCCTCGGTGCGAGCCTGTTGAGCATGGAGCGGCCCAGATGCAAAGAGGACTGCAAACAGCGTCAGGTAACGAAGCATTTGACAAAAGTCCTTAGAACATCTGCTCGCACGGCTGGGCCTCACAACGAACCGCCGATATGAAAAGAAAAAAGGCGAGTGCCCGAAGTGGACACCCGCCTTGTTGGCCGGTCAACGACTATTTGTCGTCGTCTTCCTTGTCGTCCTCATCATCGTCGGACTCGTCTTCCGTTTCAGGAGGCGGTCCGAGCAACTCTTCGAGTAAGCGATCCAGCTCTTTGCCGCGTGCGCGGAGCGAAACCACGTCGCCTTTTTGATTGACCAAGATCGCCGTGGGGATCCCCGACACGCCGTAGTAGGTCGCCATCGGGTTTTCCCAACCCATCTTCGCCTCATCGTCGCTGATCAGGTTCACCCAGGTCAGCTCCTGATCCTCAACGTACTTGTTCATCGCCTCGATGTTGCGATCCAGGTTCACACCGACGATGTCGAACTTACCCGCGTAAGCTTCGAGATTGCGTTTCATGTTCGGGATCTCGGCGCGGCAGGGCCCACACCAGCTGGCCCAGAAATCGACGAGCACCACTTTGCCGCGGTACGAATCCCAATCCAAGACTTCACCCGTCGATGTCGGGCAAGCGATCTCGATTGGGTTGCCCACCAACTGGACGCGACGTGCCGCGCCTTCCATTCGAGCGGCTCGCGCCTGCAGGTTCTCATCATCGGACTCTGCCATCTTCTCAGCGAGATAGAGATACAGTTGGGCTTCGCCCGCCGTATCATCCGCTCCGCCCATTGCACGAGCCAACGTCATGCCGATGCCGTAAGTCTCGCGGTCCATCGACATCTCGCGGACGAGGTCTTTGTACTCGTTGACCAGCGCTGCTGTCTTTTCCGGATCGCCTGAACGAAGCGTTCCCGCCTTCTTACTGAAATCCGAAACGATCGCGATCTTCTTGAAGGGCAAGCGATCGTCGTCTCGCAGCGAATCCATCAATTCGTCGAACTGCTTCTGGTACGGTTTTTCGAAGCGTTTGACAAAGGCATAGGCGCTCATCGCTTCACGAACGGCAGCCATCTCCTGATCGTCGGTCTTCTCTTCCAACTGACGTAGCGCCTCGGCAGCAGCGATGACCGCCTTGGCTGCCGGCATTGCTGTTTGCATCGTGCGACCGCGTTTTGACTTCGCCTGCTGCATGAAGCTCATCAGCTCTTCGGCATTGGCATCCTCTGGAAGAGCAAAAGGATCCTTCTCCTCTTCTTTCTCTTCCGCCGCCTTCTCGGATTTTGATTCTTCGGCCGCGGGCGATTCGGCGGCAGGTTCCTGCCCCTGAACGCCGCCCGCGAGACAGGCCGCTAACGCCAGCGACCAGACAAATTGGAATCGAATTTTCATTCAATCGTCCCAATGGAGTGTTTCTGTAAAATGACGCGGGCAACAGTGTAGCCGATCAACGAATTGGCTACCGCGTCTTTGGGATCGCAAGCATCAAACGACGCCAAAAACCGTCGTTGAACGATTCCTGACCGTTTGACTCCGAAAGGTCACCAAGGCGAGTGACCACGAGATTCTGTGACGGGACGACGTAGCATTTTCGTCCAAGGGCCCCCAATGCCGCCACGAGGTCGTCGGGTGCCGACTTGATCATCGGACCTTCGAGCGTTTTGCCCTGGCGAAGGAGAGATTCTTTGCCATTGAGCCACCACAGAAAGCCGTAGGCCGGATTCAACTCCTGCGAGGAGTTTAATGCCTGGGTGAGATAGGCCTTCTCACCGAGGATGGACTCGCCCCCCCATTCACCCCGCGCCTGGATCAAGAGACCGAACCGGGCAAGATCCCGCGCCGTCGTCACAAATCCCATGTCGTTTGCGTCCGTCGACGCCGCCAACTTGACCCGCGGTTGCCATTTAGAATCCTTCATCCCGATTCGGTCCAGCAACCATGCCGAGGTCAGTTCGTTGGCACTCATTCCACTCGCTTTCTCAAGACACCTCAGCGTTCGCCCATAGACCGTCGAGTTGTATTGCCATCGCTTGCCGGCGGGTGCGATCGCTTGCAAACGCGGGTTGAGACCGCTTGTCATCGTTAACAGGTGGCGGATTTTGATGTTGGCCTCGGCCTGCGGTCGCGCTTTCGACCAGCCCACTCCGAGATGCTTGTCGACACGATCCTCGAGTTTGAGCAAGCCTTTCTCGATTGCGACCCCCGTCAAGAAACTGACAATGCTCTTCTGCACCGACGCGACATCTTCCTTCACGTGCCCCAGGTCGTTCTCGCCTTTAAAGGTGCCTCGATAACGTCGCTCCGGATTCTCCAAACTCTCATGCCGCTCCGCCAAGATGCGTCCACCGTGAAGAATCACCAAGGACGTCGTGCGACGCTCGAATGCGAACTCGATCGCCTCATCGAGTTTCTTTGCATCCCAACCAATCTCGTCGGCAGCAACCGTCTTCCACTCAGCCGTCGGAAAGGACAACTCCTGGCCAAGTAGAGATTGAGGGATCAGCCAACAACCGAGGACCAGCAAGACGAACCGGGTCAACATGTCATCCTCCGTTGGAGAGAATCGCGGCAAACACATCGCGGTCCACGTTTCCACCGCACAGTGGTGCCGCAACTTTCTTGTCCCCCAGTGTACCCGCCTCAAGCGTTGCTGCCGCTACCGCCGCAGCTCCCGCCCCCTCGGCGACGTTGTGGGTGCACTCGAAAATGTCTCGCATCGCTTGCTCCACTTGATCATCCGTGACGGCAACGATTCGCGAGATCTTCTTGAGAATGATCTCGAGCGCCTCGGGATGCGGCTTCCTGCAGGCCATCCCATCCGCAATCCGCGTCGTCGCCGCGCACTCCACCGCTTGGCCGCTCTCGAGTGATTGCTGATAGGCCGGCGCGCTCGCGGAGACGACTCCGACAATCTCCGTCGACAATCCCAACGCATCGCGAGCCGCCAAGGCGCCGCAAATACCGGATCCCAAGCCGATCGGGACGTAGAGGACATCCAAATCGTCAACCGCCGTCAGTAATTCAAGGCTGTAGGTTGCGACGCCGGCAACCAAAAGCGGATCAAATGAAGGCACGAACTGAAGCCCACGCTCGGAAGCCAAACGCAACGCATAGTCCAGCGACTCCTGAAAATCGTCGCCTTGTTCCACGAGCGTCGCACCAAGTCCCTTCATCGCTCGATTCTTTTCCACGCTGTTTCCGCGCGGCACCACGATGGTCACGGGGATCCCATATTTGGCAGCCGCGAAAGCGATCGATTGCCCGTGATTCCCGCGGGTCGCGCAAATGACGCCGCCGCGAAGGGCGTCAGCCTGCTCGGCGAAATAGACCAAGCCTCCGCGCACCTTGAAGGCGCCGACCGGTGTGTGATTCTCATGCTTGAGCCAGAGATTCACGCCGACACGTTCACAGAGCAGTGGCCAGCGATACTGTGGCGTCGGCGGGATACTGCGGTAAACGGTCTCCGCCGCCGTTTCGATCGTGGATCGTTTCACGGTCTCGCCCAATTGTTTTTGATGGATGGATTGAGAATGCTCAGTTTATCCGGCAGCTCAGCGAACAGACGCTCGATCGCCAAGGCTGTTTTCCCAAGGGCAACGACACGACCGATAGACCGCAACGCAGTTACACATAACGTCCGAAAGTCGACGTTGTCTCATGCACGGAGTGGGCAGACATTCTCTGCGTCCGGTCAGGATCGTATGGAGAGGCCCCCGAATTCATCGCTTGTAGCTATAGTGGGTCCGGAATCACTGATGCCCAATCTCGATAGGATCGGAATGGCATACGAACAGCATGTTTTTATTAGCTATGCAGTGCTGGACAACCAGCCCATCCAAGCGTCCCAAGAAGGCTGGATCACGCGTTTCCATCAGTCGTTGGAAGCCATGCTGTCGATGCGTCTTGGTGACAAGGCAAAGGTCTGGCGTGACGAACAGGAACTCGCCGGCGATCATGTACTCACCAACGAAATCAAGTATCAAATCGGCCGAAGTGCGATCCTGGTTTCCGTTATCTCGCCGCGCTATTTGAGATCGAAATGGTGCAATCTAGAGATTGATGAATTCTGTCGGCAGGCCCAAGCCACGAGCGGAGTCATCGTCGACAATCGATCTCGCGTCATCAAGGTGCTGAAGACGCCGATCGAAACACTGGACGTCCTACCCGAAGTGGTGCGTGACATTCTCGGCTACGACTTCTTCAGGTACCACGACGACGGAACGCCTTTCGAGCTGGATCCCGATTACGGGCGACAGTACGCCGAGCAGTACTTCCAGATGATTGGAAAGCTCGCTTGGGAACTCTCCAAATCCATTGACGCATTGGATGGAGTGCTCGAAAAGAAAACCAACCAAATGACGATCTATCTCGCGGCGACGAGCTACGACCGCAAGAAGGAACGCGAAGTACTCGAGGGTGTGCTCAGACACCACGGCTATCGCGTTCTGCCCGACCAACCGCTGCCCCGAAATGAGGAGGAATACATCGAACACACGAGTGAATTGATGGAGCAGTCTGATCTCTCGATTCACCTCGTCGGCGAACACTATGGATTGGTGCCCGACGGACCGACGTTGAGGTCCGAGACGATGATTCAAAATGAAATCGGTGCATCCGTCTGTCGAACCAAAGAACTCTCGCGAATCATTTGGGTTCCTGAAGGAACCGCCGAAAACGTCCAGGCCGACTCTCCGCAAGGAAAATTCATCTCGCGACTCAATCATGACCGGGACTCCCAATTGGGAGCCGACGTTGTGACAGGCAACTTTGAAGCGCTCAAGCAATGCGTCCACGCCGCGATCTCCAAGATCGAGGCCAAGTCGGTCCAACCAGAGAAAGTCGACGATAAACCGGAACTCCAGAAGCTGATCTACCTCCTCTGCATCGAGAAAGATCGGCGTGCTACGGTACCGTTGAGGCGATTGCTACTCGACAAAGGCTACCAAGTTCAAATCCCGGCATTCCAAGGGGAAGACGCCGCAAAAATCCGAGAAACCCATCGCCAACTGCTCCTCTCATGCGACGGCGTCATCCTGTTCTATGGCGACGGTGATGAGGCGTGGAAAAGAACGATGGCAAACGAATTGATCAAACTGCCTGGTTACCGAGAGACTCCGCTGCGGGCCAGTTGCACGCTTCTCGCGCCACCGACCACCATTGATAAAGAGGAGATGATCCTGCTGGGCGAAAACAGTCTGATCGATTCACGCAACGGTTTCTCAGAAGCGGGGCTTGAACCGTTCCTTCAAGAATTGGAGGCGGGCAGTCACGGTGAACGGTAGCTTGCACAGCACTCCAAACAGCAACCCGTTTCCGGGGCTCCGTCCGTACCAGGAAGGCGAAGAGTACTTGTTCTTCGGCCGTGAAAACCAGGTCGACGGAATGATCGACAAGTTGTCGCCGACCCGATTCTTGGCCGTCGTTGGGGCGTCGGGGAGTGGTAAATCCTCTCTGGTCAATTGTGGACTTCGCCCCGCACTGCGTGCCGGAATGATGGCGGGTGCCGGCACCGACTGGCGAATCGCCCAGTTCCGCCCCGGCAGCGATCCGATCGCCGCGATGACGGCAGCGTTATCCAAAGAAGACCTCCTGTTCTCCGGCTTTGAATCCCGTGGCATGTCGTTGTTTGACATTGTCGGCACGACACTACGCATGAGTCGACTCGGGATTGTCGACCTCTTTCAGCAAGCCCCCATCAATGACGATACAAACTTGCTATTGGTGGTGGACCAATTCGAAGAACTCTTCCGATATCGACGTTTAGCAGCTGGACGGAAGACGGGTCAGTTTGGAATCAGCGAGGACGCGACGGCTTTCGTGAACCTGCTTCTTGCCGCACGGGTCCATTCGGAACGGATCCATGTTGTGATCACGATGCGGTCCGACTTTCTCGGGGACTGCCCGCAATTCGTCGGGCTCGCCGAAGCCATCAACGATGGACAATATCTGGTTCCGCGACTGACACGTGATGAGCGACGGCTCGCAATCACGGGTCCCGTCAGGGTCGGTCGTGGTGAAATCTCACCGATGCTGGTCACTCGTCTCGTCAACGACGTCGGCGACAATCCCGATCAGCTTTCGATCCTCCAGCATGCACTCAACCGCACCTGGCACCACTGGGCGGAAGGGCCGAAGGATGGGCCGATCGATTTCGAGCACTATGAGCGGATCGGCACCATGGAAGGTGCCTTGGATCAACACGCCAATGACGCGTTCGATTTACTTGCGGAGGAACAACAGTACCTCTGCAAGAAGCTCTTCCAAGTGCTGACCGACACCGCCAGCGACTCGCGCGGCGTGCGCCGCCCCACCAAACTCGGCCCCTTACGCGAGAATCAGAAGCCACAGGCAAGTATCTGCGACCTCATCGATGCGCCGCCCGATCAGATTGAGGAGATCATCAACGTCTTCCGCGCATCCAGTCGATCCTTTCTGATGCCGCCGACGAACGAGGAGCTGGGTCCCGAATCTGTCGTTGATATCTCACATGAAAGCCTCATGAGAGTCTGGAAACGACTCCGTGGGTGGGCCGACGAAGAAGCCCGCTCGGCGCAAATGTATCGACGACTCGTGCAGACGGCGGAGCTCTACAAACAGAACAAAGCCGCGCTGTGGACGGACCCGGACCTGAGATTGGCACTCGCATGGCGAGGCGAACAGCAACCGACACGTGATTGGGCGGAACGCTACGAACCAGGATTCGAGAACGCGATGACGTTTCTCGACGAAAGTCGCGACGCAAGAACGCTCGCCCGGTGGCGTCTGTTCGGCTACATCACGATGGCGATCGCGGTGATGGGAATGTTCTATTCATTCATGCGTTCAGACAGGTTAAACGCCGAGACGGATCGAGGAGTGAAGAACCTCGTCAACGCGCGGCCGGAGGCCGTCCCCTATGTCATCGAATCCTTGAAGCCGATCCGGAGCCGCGCGTTACCAGACCTGAGGCGATTCGCAAACGGCGAGTCGCTCTCGAAAAAGGTCAACGCGTCATGCGCTCTCGCTGAACTCGATGATCTCACTCCACAGCTTCACTCCCAATTGATTGATCTGGTTGCACGTACCGAAGGGATCCATAGCCAGAATCTCATTCACGCGCTTGCTCATCAGCCAAGAATGAGTCGGGAGAGCTTGAGGGCTCGCTTGGAGCAGGAGAAAGACCTGAATCTGAGGGTACGCTGGGCCGTCGCCCTGCTTTGCCTTGGCGAGGACGAGCATGCCGCTGAAATGCTCGCAGCGGGTGAATCAAGCGGGAATCCGCTCGAACGCACCGCGTTCATCCGAGAATACGCCGAGTGGCCGGGCGACCTTCGAATCGTCATGGAGAACTCGGTAGCGAAGCAACTATCGCCAAGTCTCCGCTCCGGGCTCTTACTTTCGCTAGCCGGTGTCAATCTGAGATCTTTCTCACGCGTCGACCTCGACGATTTTCTCCCGAAATGGCGTGGGCTGTACCAAGATCCAAAATCCATCGCATCGGATTCCGCTAGTCACAGTGCGTTGCGTTTTCTGCTCTCTGCCCTCAACTCACGCATTCCAAGTGTCGAACCATCCTTGGACTCCATTGCCGAGCGAGATTGGTTCGTCGACTCGATGAACATCACTTTTCTCCGCGTTCCGAGTGGAACCTACAAGATCGGTGAAATGGACGAGGGCGAGAGTCTCGAGACAGATGGGCAAACCATCGACATTGACGGTTCGTTGTTTCTCAGTGACTGCGAAACTACCTACGGGCAATTCAGAGCGTTCGTGAATTCGGCAGCCCAAGACCGTCCGAAAGACTGGAAGGATGACACGTCGATACCGGACGATTATCCGGTCGACAATGTGAGGTATGAGGACGGCCTTCGATTCTGTAATTGGCTCAGCGCTAAAGCCAATCTGAAGCCTTACTACATCAACGATGGGGACGAATGGCTCCAGAACACGTCGTCACAGGGCTATCGCCTACCAACGAGCAAAGAGTGGGAAGCCGCCTGCCGTGCCGGGACCATTACCCGATTCGCAACGGGCGATGACCCATACGATCTGAACGACTACGCCATCGTGAACCATGCGCAGTTGTCGCCCTGCCGGACCAAGCTTCCGAATGGCTGGGGATTCTTTGACATGCATGGAGGCGTTGCAGAAATGTGTGACGCAACGAAAGACTGGCCAGACGTACCCTCGAGAGGCGGGCATCGCCAACACATTCTCGAAGACTATGAAGGGATCGGTTTGACGTCTTTTAGCTCGAACTTGGTCGATCAGGCACCCCGTGATCTTGTCGGGTTTCGCGTAGCGCGAAACGTTCCCTGACATACGTAACTATTTCTCAATACGAATGTCGCGAATCGTCGCGTCGGTGGTCATCTTCTCAAAGACCACCACATCGTTCGAGTCACCCATCAATGTGATTCCCCACAGATCGGGGCGGCCTCCGCCAGGAAAATACTTGCGATAATAAAAGTCGAGGTCGACCGACTCTTCGACGTAGCGGTCCGCATCCGCTTCGGGGCCATCCTGAATCGAAACGTGGATGATCGTAGCTTTCTGGGTTCGTCGCCATGGCAACTCAGCATTTCGCCGTTCATCTTCTTTTACGGTTTTCTCCGTCCAACAGAAACCGATCGCGTGATAGTTGTAGTTTTCTTGATTGACATCCTTGGGGATGCGAAAAACCGCATAAACGATCATTGACTGATCATTCTTTTCCGTGCCCAGAGTTCCGCCGGGCGGATGTTTCTTGACCTTCCATTTCCAAGACAGCGTTCGCGCTTGACTGAAATCCTCGTCAATCAGCCGAGACAGAGTGACGTAGTTTTCGTGAGAGAGAATGCGGCACTCCTCTCCATCACTCGACGGCTGAATGTATTCATCCTTTCGTCGGACAAATTTGCCAACGTCTCTGGGCTCAGTGATGTAGTACTTCCACCGTGTTGCGATCGGCAAATCAACACGCTCTAGCCGGACCATCTCGCGCTCGAAGCCGAGTCTCAAGGTCGTCGGTTCGTTTGCACCTGATGAAGGCACGCCCGTTCCAACCACCAGCAGGATCAGCAGGGAACTTGGAAGCATCAGCATCATGGGAACCTAGCGGGGATTGAGAGACGCGTTACTCGTAACGTTGGCACCGAAGCGAACCGAAAGCCAGCCTTCGGAACTTTCAATCGATCGGATCGTGATCGGCAATTTCGAATCACCCGCGAGTGCGGCCGGGTCGACTTCGAACGACGGATTGAGGCCGTACAGAAACTCTCCCAAGACGGCTTCGCGAACGGCCCGCATGCGGTCTTGCTCCGGCATGATATCGCGTGGCTCAACCGTGGGTTCGCCCGCAAGCAAAAATTTGACAGTGCCCGTCGGCCCGACCTCGGTGACGTATGGAATCGCCAAATCGTAAGGCACTTGTTGCGGTGTTTCTTCTTCATCATCCAACAAAATGCGTCTCGCTCGCAGAATCAAGCTCAACTTGTTGCCGTCAAAATCCAAAGAGAATGGTCGCGGATAATCCAACTCGAGATCAACCCACACATTCCGCGGTGACGCGTCCTCTTTGAAAAGCCTCGGTAACCGTTCGTCCCAAGACTCGATCATGTCCCGATTCAACGTCCGAGGAAGCCGAGGCCGATAGTCCGTGTACATCGCGTTCAAGAACGAACTCGCCAAAGTCCAATGCACCGAGATGCGATCAGAATCCCGTCGTTGGCACGGTCGTGGCGCGGCCAAGCCACCAAGCGCGTCAACGAGCAGGCGGAGCCCAATCCGCTCATTGGTCGTCCCGGTCTGAATCCCTCGCGGAGGCATCCCGATCCACGCGGCGCGGACATTTAGAACGTCCGAAACCGTGGAATTGGCGGAAGACAGCACACCAGCAATCTCCTTATCGAGCTCTTCTCGTACGCGAGTCGCGACTTCGTTCGACAGTTCCTCTTCAAATTCGGGAGTCTTTTTTGCGATCGTCCGATCCGCAATGCGGCCGATCAGTCGCTTGCCCAACTTGCGACAAACAGTGGCATCACTGTTACACAGATTTGTCGTGGCACAGACACTTGTGGGACCCGCATAGAGTGTCAAAAAATCCGCGATTGAAATTCGCGTTGCCGCGTTCAAGCTGGTCACGGCCGAACTACCAAATCGGATTCGACGCATCGCGCTCTGCATCTGAAAGTCCGTTTGTCCGCTGAATCGCATCACAAGTGAGCCACGCCCCGAATCGGATACTGGAACCAAGAATCCGTTCCCTGTCGATCGACTCGTTCCTCGAATCGTGAGCCCGTCGGAATTGCGATCAATAGGCTCATCCTTTTGAAGCTCTTGTTTCGTGAGCGCCGCAAGCATTTGAGCCGAAAGGCTGACCTCGACGTTTGGATGCGAAAAACGCTGTTGAGCAAGTCGAACAAGCGAGGGAGCTTGCTTGTGGTCTTCCAACCATTGGACAAGGTCCCGCAACCGCCGGTGCTCGGCATTCGTGATCATGTGTGATCGATGATCATCCAGAGTTCGTTGGACGAGATTCGCGACACGATCAAATTCAGACACGAGTTCGTCTAGTTCTTCTTCCTGCTGGGCCTTTTGATCGAGGAGTGCAAGATGCTGCTTGGCCACCATGAACAGCCTGACCATGCTGGATCGAGAATCCCAATCACTTTCGCGGAGCTTTTCGATGAGGAACTCAACGCGACGGAAGACCTGCCTGTCTTCATGAATCGCCTTGAGCTTACTCGCCCGGAGTTCCTGCCACTCCTCAAGCGGAAGCGTGACCGTTGATTCCAACTCCGCTATCAGTTGTTGCTCAGACTGAGAGACGCGGGCCTCGTCGATGAGTAGGAACGAATGCGCGGCCCCAGCGACGCTTCGGTCAATTGAGACGGGGGCCTCGGCGTAGAGCCCCTTGAGAGCGACGACCGAAAGTAGGCAAAACCACGCGTGAAGAGGTGGATGAATTCGTTTGAAGGCCATCGTTCACTCCCTACTAAAACCCGGATCTCGGGTGGTCCGGCACCTCCCAGTCGCATGAGCCACCCAGCTTATTCCGAGCGAGCCCTCTATTCAAACGCATTCAGAAATTAGCCGAATATCAATCTCAACAGGTTGATGGTCCGTGTGCTCGAATTGCAGATCGTGATTTTTGATGCCTACGACTTCAATGCTTTGCGAAACGATGAAGCCATCCACCACACATTGATAGTTCTCACCAGGGACAAATGGTTGATGGAGTGTTCGAACACTCGGCACCGTTGGATCTGCAACCGTCTTCAACGAAGGACCAAGCTCCTTGCTCGGGAAGTCCGAGACCCAAAACAGAAACTGCGGATCCGTCGAATGTGAGAGGTCTGTATCGACAAGTCGTTGATTGAAATCGCCACCCGCAATGACATGATTGCCCCGCGCGACTTCGTTTTCCATGAACTCTTTCAACGCACTCAGTTGACTCTGCCGAGCTTCTTCTTGAAATGCCGAGAGGTGCACTGCCGCAATCACGAGTTGACTGCCATCACGAAGTTTGTGCCGCGAGATGACCAAACGGCTATCGCGACGAAGAAAGCCGCCGAGGTAAAACTCACTCCCAAGATGCTTGGCTTGGGCTGCGTGAATATGAATCCGCGAAAAGAGACTGCTTCCAACATCGAGTCGTAGTCGTCGCGGCAACCCCCGTGTCCGCATCAACTCCACATGGACCGATTGATAATGCCCCAGTGTTTGCTCCAACCTCTTTCGGAGGTCGATATTGCAAGTAGCCAAACAGGGGCCTGCTGTCTCTTGCAATAGCAAAATGTCTGCCTGCGATTGTTCCAGCCAACTCGAAATGGCGGCAATGTTGTGCCGCACTCCTGATTGACTCGTGGGTCGCACGCTCTTCCCACCATCCATCACAAAGTCAGCGTCACGACCAAGTCCCGCGTAGCCGATGTTCCAGCTAACAATCTTCAACGCATTCTTATTGCTGGTCGCTTGGTGTCCCGCCAAGCTTCCGATGACCAGTTCGACTTCGTTCGGAGGTTCGCCGAAACGAGAGCGCGCCCAGACAGTCACCAGAAAAACGATGACGCACGCCGCGAATAGAATGAGCATCCACATCGTGCACCAAGGCAATGGGCGGTCGCAAATCGTCTCAAACGAGTGTCCGAATGTCGCCACAGCGAAACCCGGTCGCTCAGCGTACTCCATCCGAGAAATTTCCTCCACAACCACCCAAGAGGACACTCTATGACAACAAATTCTCGTCCGGTCGCATTGGTCACGGGGTCCGCAACGGGTGTCGGTCGTGCCTGCGTGCTTCAATTCGCGCGTCGCAACTACGATGTGGTCGTCAACTACTCGCGAAGCGAAGACGATGCGCAGCGAACAATCGCAGACGCCGAGTCCGCCGGCGTCAATGCACTGCTCTGTCAATGCGATGTCGCTGATGATTCGCAGGTCCGGCGGATGCTGCAGAGTGTCGAACAGACGTTTGGCCGGCTGGATGTTCTCGTCAACAATGCAGCCGTGACGTCCTTCGTCGAGCATCGCGATCTCGACGGTTTGACCGAAGCGATGTGGGACCGAATGCTCGCGGTCAATCTGAAAGGAGCCTTCTTGGTTAGCCGGGCCGCCGCCGCGCTGCTCCAGGCAGGTCAAGGTGGCAGCATCGTCAATGTGAGTTCCGTCGCCGGAATGACGGGAAGCGGGTCGTCGATCGCCTACTGCGCAAGTAAAGGCGGCTTGAACACGATGACCAAGTCTTTGGCACGAGCCTTGGCACCAAAGATTCGAGTCAACGCGGTTTGTCCGGGGCCCATCGACAGCCGCTGGATTCGCGAAGGTAATCCGAATTGGAACTTGGACGAGATGGTTGCAGACTATCCGATCCCCCAACCCTCTTCGCCCGACGATATCGCGGATGCGGTGTTGTTCTTCGCCACGGGGACTTCCATGACGACAGGACAATTGCTGAATATCGATGGCGGCCAAACACTCTAGATGCTGCCACTCGAGATGCTGCAGCGACCGCCACCCGGCGCGGTTGCCACATTGAGAGGGTTTCCCGTGTTTTACAGGGGGAGTGCGCATCACACCTGCGGACGATACGATGTGCCTGCGCCCCGATGGGTGACGTTTGCAGCCTCGCTCGTCACGCTGACTTTTCGTGTGGGACGACCCAAGTTTTTCCCCGCACGTTCGAATCTCGCGTGACCGAACTGTTCGCCGACAAGAAAAGGAACTGAGTGTGGAACTGGTAGTGGAAAATCTGGCGAAGACCTACCCCAACGGCGTCCGCGCGCTCAAAGGGATCTCGCTAACAATCCCAACGGGGATGTACGGCTTGCTGGGGCCGAACGGCGCCGGTAAATCGACCTTCATGCGGATTCTCGCGACCCTCCAGGACGCCGATCAAGGTTCCGCAAAGCTCGGCGAGATCGACATCCTCAAACAACCTCACGAGTTGCGACGAGTGCTCGGCTACCTGCCACAGGAGTTCGGGGTCTATCCCAAAACCTCCGCCGAGCGGATGCTTCACCACTTGGCCGTGCTCAAGGGGATTTCCAACAGCGGGGAACGAAAAGAGCTAGTTGCCGGGTTGCTGCACCGCGTGAACCTTTACGATCACCGCAAGAAAAACCTGACCGGATATTCAGGGGGCATGCGACAACGTTTTGGAATCGCCCAAGCCCTCCTCGGTGATCCGAAACTGCTCATCGTTGATGAACCAACGGCAGGGCTTGATCCCGGCGAACGCAATCGTTTCTACAACCTGTTGGCGGAACTGGGTGAGCAAACGATCGTCATTCTTTCGACACACATCGTGCAAGATGTCAAAGAGCTTTGCACTCGGATGGCGATCATCAACGTCGGCGACCTTTTGTTCGATGGCTCACCCGAGGAGGCCGAATCCGCACTGGCGGGAAAAATCTGGGCCAAATCGATCACCAAATCGGACTTGGAATCCTACCAGGACCGACACCGAGTCATCTCGACCAAGCTTGTCGGGGGCCGGCCACTGATTCACGTTTACAGCGACCAAGATGTCGGCGACGGATTTGAGTCCGTAGCGCCCGATTTGGAAGACGTCTTTTTCTCGAAGATTCATGCGGTCGCTTAAATGAAACAGTTCATCGAAATCTTCCGGTTTGAGCTGGGGTATTGGTTCCGTGGTTGGATGATCTTCATCTTCGTCGGGATCATGACGCTGCTGTTCTGGGGTGCCTCTTACAGCGACAACGTGCAACTCGGCGGAGCGGTCGAGAACACGAACCGTAACGCGCCGCTGGTCATCCAAAACTATTTCGCCATTTCGTCTGTGCTGACGTTGCTGATGACAACGGCGTTTGCCAGTTCCGCGGCAACGCGTGACTTTGCATCCAAGACCAATCAGCTGGTTTACTCGACGCCACTCAACAAGTGGTCGTATCTCTGGGGACGCTATCTCGGCTGCTCCGTTGCCGCGATGACGCCGATGCTCGGTATCTCGCTCGGTGTACTGATCGCCTCCAGCATGACCGACAACGACCCCGCCCAATGGGGTCCCAACCGGCTTAGCCCGCACCTGATGGGCTTTCTGCTTTTCGCAGTCCCGAACACGTTGCTCGCGTCTGCGGTGATCTTCGCGGTCGCCTCATGGACTCGTAGCTCAACGGTGGCATTTGTCGCGGCCATTTGCCTCCTCGTCGGCTACGGCTTCTCCCAATCGTTGCTCGATGATTTGGACAACGAAAAGATCGCGATGATGGCGGACCCGCTCGGGACGACCGCCTTCTCCGTCCAGACCCGATACTGGACGATCACGGAGCGCAACTCGATGACGCTCGGCCCCACCGGCATCCTGCTTTACAACCGCCTGCTGTGGGTCGCCATGGGAGGATTAGCCTTTGCCGCGGGAGGACTCGGGTTCCGATTCAAAGAACGAGCGAAAGCCGGTAAGAAGCCCGTGGATGATGGAGCCTCGACGGCATCCATGCCCGCAAAGACAGAGCGACCGAAAGTCAAGATCGATGAGTCGGGCGCCGGTCGTTTCGCAACCATACGAGCTCAGTTCGGCATCGATTTTGGCGAGACGATTCGCAGCCGTGTTTTCCTGATTTTGATGGCCGTCGCGATCCTCAACGTCTTGGCCGCACTCTTCACGGGGGCCGGCGAAGGCTTCGGAAACAGCTCGCTCCCGGTCACCTACAACGTGATCGAGATCGTTCGCGGAACGACGCTTCTGTTTGCAATCTCGATCGTGACGTTCTATAGCGGCGTACTGGTCTGGAAAGAGCGTGAAGCCAAACTGGACGAAGTCTATGACGCGATGCCCTACCCGACTTGGACGACCTATGTTGCGAAGTTCGGTGTCATGCTTGCGATCGTACTGCTGGTGCAATTGGTCAATGCCATGTCAGGCATCCTCTACCAAACGACGCAAGACTACTCGCGCTACCAAATCGGGCAATATGCGTTCGAGCTGATTTTGATGGACGTGCTCCTGCTGATGTGGCTCGTTTTCCTCTCGATGCTCTGCCATGTCCTCTCACCCAATAAGTATGTCGGCTACTTCGCGTTCATTGTGGTGTTGATCGGAAACGAATATCTGTGGTTCGCTCTTGACGTCCCGTCCATCATGGTCAACTACGCGACGACGCCGTCCTACGTGTATTCCGACTTCATCGGTTTCGGGCCGTATCTCCAAAGCCTTGGTTGGTTCGCCGCGTACTGGACTCTCGTCGGAACATTGCTCGGTGTTTTGACGGTACTGTTCTGGCAACGTGGAAAAGAGAATCATTACGCGCGGCGTTTTTCTGCCGCAGGAAGAAGACTCTCGGCCCCGTTACTCGGCTTTGCCGGACTGGTCGCACTCGCGCTGACCAGCTGCGGCGGGTGGATCTTCTACAACACCCATGTGCTCAACACGGTTCGCTCCTCGAACGAACAGAAGGACCTGACCGCGGACTACGAGAAAACGTACCGTCAGTACGTGGATCTCAATCAGCCGCGAATCACCAATGTTCGTTACGAAATCGACCTCTATCCCGAGTCTCGGAGCATTTCCTTTCGAGGGCAACAAACGATTGAGAACAAATCGCTCGAAGCGATCGATCAAGTGCATTTTTCGTTCGACACCAGCTTTGATCACACCATCGACGTGCCTGGTTCGACGTTAACCACTGACGACAATCGCCTGGGCTACCGCATTTTCGATCTCGATAGCCCGATGTTGCCGGGTGAATCGCGAGAAATGAGTTTCGAAGTTGCTTACTCACCCAAAGGGTTTGAGCAATCGACCAGCATGATGCAAATCATGACCAACGGCTCGTTCTTCAACAATCAACTGGCTCCGCAGATCGGTTATCAACCCGACGCAGAATTGAGCGTTCGCAGCGACCGCCGCAAGCGAGAAATGGGTGAACCCAATCGGATGGCGGAGCTCCACGCCGACTGCGGACTCTATTGCAGCAACACCTACCTGAGCAACAATTCGGACTGGGTTGATGTCGAGACGATCATCAGCACCAGCGAAGACCAGATCGCGATCGCCCCTGGTTCCCTCGTCAACGAGTGGACCGAGGATGGACGTCGCTATTTCCATTACAAAGTCGATCATCCGTCGGTCAACTTTTACTCCTTCATGTCAGCTCGATATGAAGTCAAACGCGACGAAGTCTTGGGGATTGACCTTGAGGTCTACTACCATCCTGAACACCACTGGAACGTGGACAAGATGGTCAATTCGATGCGTAAGTCGCTGGACTATTACAGCAAGAATTTCGGTCCGTATCGACACAATCAAGCGAGGATCATCGAGTTTCCTCGGTGGGCTTCTTTCGCGCAGGCATTTCCTGGCACGATGCCGTACTCCGAAGGAATCGGATTCATCGCCGACCTCGAAGGCGAAGATTCCATCGACATGGTCTTCTACGTCGTCGCGCACGAGATGGCGCACCAGTGGTGGGCCCACCAAGTGATCGGAGCGCGGGTCGAGGGAGCGACTCTCCTTTCGGAAACCCTCGCTCAATACTCCGCGCTGATGGTGATGGAACGAGAGTACGGTCGGGACATGATGCGGAAGTTTCTTCGGTATGAGATGGATCGATATCTCCGATCGCGAGGCAGCGACGCACTCCGTGAAGAACCTCTGGCGACAGTGGACGCGAGACAGGGTTACGTCCACTATCGTAAAGGGAGCGTCGTCCTCTACTACCTGAAGGAGATGATCGGCGAAGACAAGGTCAATGCCGCATTGAGAGAGTTGGTTCAGAAGTTCGCCTACAAGGACCCGCCCTATCCCACGTCGTTGGATTTGATCGCGGCCCTGCGAAGACAAGTGCCGGACGACAAACAGTACTTGCTCACCGACCTCTTCGAGCAAATCACGCTTTTCGACAACCGCGCGATCGCCGCCACCTATCAAGAAACCGAGGACGGCAAGTACGAAGTCACGTTGGAATTTGAAACGAAGAAACTGGTGGCCGATTCCGAGGGCGAAGAATCCGAAGTCGAGATGGATGACTATGTCGAAGTCGGCGCATTCGCCAAGCCCGAGACGGGTCGCCGTTACGGTAAAACGCTTTACCGTGAGTCAATGAGGCTCACCCAAGGCAAACACACCCACACCTTCGTTACCGAGGAATTGCCCGACGAAGTGGGTGTCGACCCATTTGCGTTGCTCATCGACCGCGTGGGCGATGACAATAGCAAACGCCCACGATCCAAATGACGTAGGCGTTATGGTGCAAGGGTCGTAGGTCAGGCAGAGTGTCGCTCGCCGGTGGACTTGGCAACACTCATTTTCACAACGAGGTTTGCCCCGCCGGGAACAAGCCGAGCCACCGTACTGCAGAGGGCGGCCTCGTGGCGATTCTCAACGCTACCGCGGACGATCGTTTTTCCGTCGGCGACTTCGCATGAGAAATTGTCAATCTCAACGACGCGGCTGATCGATGCTTGGAATCGTTCGCAAAGTGGACTAGATGCAGAGTTCATCAGACGAGCGGAGCAAAAGAGAATGCGGTCGGTCGGAACCCGACCGGATGAACGCCCCACACGTGGAAACGCTACACCGAGCTCCTCGCTGCGTGTCTCATTAGTTGTCTGATAACCGCCAACTTTCGCCAGCCTCGTGGTACAAGCCGAAAAATGGGACCCAATTACTGTGTGAGTGTCGTCACAACGCCACGTCTTGGCGAAATCTCGCCAAGACGTGTTTCGTTCCCGCAGCATCTTTCCAACAGGAAGGATGCTCCACACTTGGTCGTTAACGCAGGTCGATCGCGTCTCAGGGATTGACCTGGGCTGCCATTGCTTCACTGATCGCCGAAACCATTTGGGCGGCCACTTCATCGGCCTTGGGTTCTGCGACTTTGGCTTCGGCGACCTCCTCGGCCACATCGGAATTAGATGCCCGGAGTGTTACCGATAGCTTCTCCTGCGAGTCCGAAGTGGCGACTACCTTTTCAGTCTCAGCCGTCTTTTGAGTTCCGGCATTGGCTTCCTCTTCGATTGCCTTTTGAAGCATTTCCTGATCGACGACCAATTCCACATCGACGTCCGCGTCGGTCGGCTGCGACTTCAGTTTTTTGCCTTTGTTGGACGCGATCTGATTCGGGAACTTGGCCTGCACTTGGGCCTTGGTGGCGCAGTGCATGATCAACCACTCTTTTGGCATACCACCGGCATGGTAGGGTGAATTGACATCCGGATCGTTGATCACATAAACGTCATACACATCACGACGGTTCGGGTCGTCTCGACGGTAGATGATGTGCGGCATCTCTTTCCAAACGAATTTGCACTCGACCGTTTTGGTCACACACTCGTTGATCGGCACACAGACTTTGAAATAGCAACCGGGTCGGCAATCATCGACTTCGCACTGAATCGTTTTCTTTCCGATCTCTTTGCAATACACCGTCTTACATTCGATCGTCGGCACCTTCGTGTCGTAGTTAAATTCCGCCACCTTCGTGTAGCAGTTTACATCGATGTTGTCTTTTGGAATCTTGCCGTACTTCGTGAACGGAATCGGCGTCTTTGTTGTTCGACCGGACCGTCGACAATTCGAGGGAACCAATGTGAGTTCACAACTCCCCAGATTCTTACACGTGCAGTCACCCGTTGTCGTGCCACCGCAACAGTTGGCCACCGGATCCGAGACGGAAACCGACTGGGGAACCGGCTGCGGCATCGACTGCACGACCGGCTGAGACACCACGGATGGATACACCGGCGTCGAAGGATACGTGATGACAGGTGTGGAATAGACGGGGGCGCTGTGAATGATCGTTTCGGAGTAGTACTGCGCGTGGAGGGTTGATGCGTGTCCCGCACAGACGGCCATCACGAGCGCAAATGACATGCATGCTTTCATCGCTCATTTCCTTTCGAAGAGTTCACTGATTCATGTCGCAAGCCGTCTTAGCGAACGTTTGTAAAACGGCATGGAAAATTTAGTGCGACGTCACCAGACGACTACGGAAAGCAAAAGGGCGTCCAAGAGAAGCGAATGTTTGATCACCTGAAGGCAGCAGGACATGCATCGCGCTTCGTCGACGCGATTATGCAAAACCACCGTGCTCCCAGTCACGCCACTCCGGATGAATGATCGCCCATGCGTCGCACGCAAAACGACTTTCCACGAATGCATAAGGCAACCATCCGTACCCGGATTCACCCCAATCTGATCCCCAACAGGTTCGAATCAGAATTGCACCGCGACTTCGAGACTCGGGGCGAATCAGTGGATGATTCACGGACTTACGGAGTTCAAAATGATCGTTGTATCCAACCGCCACACACGCACTGCCACCCGCCGTGCCGCCCCGGTCCACGTCAAATGGAATGCTGGCGGAATCTTCGATCATCAACGTCGTTGGCACCGCAAAACCGAGCACGCACGGGTTCCCTTGAGCCAACCATCGACGAATCGATGAGAGTCGAGCTTGCTGGTCGAAAGTCCACGCATCCAAACGAAGGTAGCGAAGCTGTTCAAATTGTTTTGAGTACCCAAACAGCTCAGGGCGTCGCGGCACCTCTTTCAACTGGCGCGGCTGCGTGGGCCAAAGCCGCTCAGGTGGGGCACCGAACTGCAATAAGGTTTTAACCGTCGAACGCAGGCTCACACCCCGCACACCTCCGCCGCCTTCGGTCGTCGTCGTTAAATGGTGCACAAAGCTGGCCGAAGCATCGACAGGTGTCCCGGCCCACCTTCGCGATTGCCAATCGATCATCGCAAGGACTGCAATCGAGCACGTCGCATCGCTTCCCTCACACGTCACAGCATGGAATTCAAGGCCCTCGTCTCGAAGGTCGACGTGCGTTTGCGTCGCATCCGAAAAGGGTTGCGCGTAGCACGTGATATCTCGAAAATCGGGAACGTCCGGGCTCCATCCGAATTCGAGTCGTCGTGGCGCAGACATCAATACACACACCCTGACTTGCGAATCGAAGCATCCTCTCGCCACCGAAAATGCAGCGGCGATTCAGCACTCGGTATCTTTGAGAACCCGCAATGACATGCAACGTCCGGCATACGGAAGGCCTTGGGGCACCACTTTGACACCAACCGGAAGGTGTTTGACACACTCCCCAAAGTTGCTAGTGTATTGAAATCCTGTTGCACATCAGATTTCTGGGGCAATGCATGGACGCAACCAACCATTTAGATTCGCAGAACGCGAACCAGTGCGATTTCACACTTCGCAAGGCTAGGCAATTCTCAGCTCTTTTGAGTGCCTTGAATGAAGCACGAGAGTATGCGGAAGACCTCAGTTGCTCCAACTGGGACTTTGCCATCAAGCTCTCCGATGCATTTGTGATGAATGTCTGCGAGAACGATGTGAGATGGATGTTGAGAAAAGGTTGGATTGAATGTCGACCAAGCACTGGGAGCGGCGGCAACATGAGAACCATCAACGCCGTTACCCTCACGGCTTCGGATAGCATTGTGCTCGGAATCGACGGCTTACGAGCCCTGCAACGACTCACGTCCGAGCCGGCCAGCCAGATTGAACACGAGGCGTGTGAACCAATCGTCCATCACCACAAACCCTGCTGGAATGCCGAACGGCACGAATTGACTTACGAGGGTGCCGTGGTGAAGCGTTATCGATGGCCGGCCATCAACCAAGAACGCATCCTCCAGGTCTTTGAAGAAGAAAGCTGGCCGGCGCGAATCGATGACCCACTACCAGTGG
>JBCBOT010000056.1:0-33252 GCA_039821165.1 Planctomycetota bacterium
CAACAGTTGGTGATCGCGGACGGCCCGGCGATTACCAAAAAGACCCAAGCACACGGGATCGAATCACGGCGACGCGTGGTGGCGTCGGAGGTCTTAAAAAATACCGACGCGGTCGCGAACTTGATCGCGTCGGCGAAAAGCAGCCAGATCGTTTCCGCAATGGAAGCCGGCGGCGCGCTCGGGATGAAAACGATGGAGCACGATCTCGCCCGACTTTGGCACGAAGGCTTTTTGACGGAGTCCACCGCTTCACGGCTGAGCCGAAACGCGGACATCATGAAGGAGCGAGCCGATAAAATTCGACGCGGTGGTCCAACGAAAAGACTCGCTGCGAGGGTGAGTTAGTTTTTGCATCATGGCGACTGATAACAGCATGACGATGAGCGGCTCGGCACCGGCGACAGAACTTCTGAATCTTTCGGAGGTCAAAGTCGATCCGGCTTGGGCGATGCGTGTCCCCTCGGCGCTCGCGTTGCGCCGACAGGTTCTCGCGTTCGCAATGGTCCATGGTCACGTTTGCGTGGCGCACGCCAAACCCATCGACGCGGGTTGTGCCTCGGCGCTCAAAAAGCATCTCAAGCTGCCGCTCAAGACTTACAAGGCCGACCCGGTTTCGCTGAAGGAGACGCTCGCGCGGCTGTACTCGATGCGAGACGAACCCACCGCGCGAGTACCCGGCGGGGAGGAATCCGATTCGGCGGTTTCGCTGTGCGACGAACTGCTCTCGGCGGCGATGATGCAGCAGGCGAGCGACTTGCACATTGATCCGTCGGAGAACGAGACACTGGTCCGCATCCGTGTCGACGGCGATTTGCATGACTATCGTCCGATCCCGACGTCGATGCACAACGCGATGATCAGTCGCTTCAAGGTTCTTTCGGGCATGGATATCGCCGAGCGGCGTGCGCCGCAGGACGGTCGTTTCCGTCGCGAGGGGAATGACGGCAAGCACATTGACATCCGCGTGGCGTCGTTGCCGACCCGCCACGGCGAGCGAATGACGCTTCGTTTTCTCGCGGCACAAACGGAAAGTCTGACGCTGGAGCGTTTAGGAATGGACGGTCAAGATCTCGACCGTTTCTCGCACGCGATCAGCCGTCCCCACGGCATGGTCTTGATCACCGGACCGACGGGGAGCGGTAAATCGACGACTCTCTATGCGGGGCTTCGGCGATTGGTGTCCCAGGGCGCTTATAACGTCATTACGATCGAGGATCCGATCGAATACGAAATGGAACGTGTCGGTCAGGTCGAAGTCGACTCGGCCGACAAGGTCAGCTTCTCGAAAGCGCTTCGGAGCGTTTTGAGGCACGACCCCGACATCGTGATGATCGGCGAGATCCGCGACGCGGAAACAGCCGACGTTGCCATCAAGGCTTCGTTGACCGGACACCTCGTCCTCAGCACGATTCACACGAACAATGCCGCCAGCGCGGTCACCCGCCTGGCGGACATGGGTGTCGATCGTTTTCTAGTTGCCGCCACACTCCGCTTGGCCGTTGCCCAGCGACTGGTGCGACGATTGTGCTCGAAGTGTCGAAAGCCGCGTGCGTTAAAAGAGGCGGAGGCGATCGCGTTGGGCGTTCCCGACCGAGCGGGCGAGACGGTGTATGACGCGGCGGGTTGTCACTTCTGTGCCAACCGAGGTTACATCGGACGCCTCGGTTTGTTCGAACTGCTATCGATGGACCAAAACCTTTCGTCGCTGATCGCCGGCAACGCCGACGAGACGGCGTTGATCAAGGCCGGCAAAGCAAGCGGCATGCGGGCCTTGAGCGATGACGGTCTGCAAAAAATATTGGAAGGACAGACTTCTCCCAAAGAGCTACTGTCTGCGGTGACCCTGTGGTGAAACGCTGCTGATTGAGAGACTTTCGAAAGGAATGTACATGTTGACTCCAACGAACATCAGAACCCTCGCGACAACGGTCGTTGTTGTCTTGGCGGCGTCGTGCGGCGATTCGTCGGCGGTGGCACAACAACCGCCGAGTTCGCGCGCCCTAAATCTCCAATTCCCTGATGAGAACATCGGGCCGGGTGTGCCCCGAGGTAGCGTTAACCCACAGAGCAACGCCATTCCTCAGGGCAATCTTGTTCCCCAGGGCAACACTGGGCGGCCCGCGGGCCCCGCGTTCAACGACCCACGTACCAATGGCGGATTCAACCCGCCAGGACTCAATGGGGCGGGTCTCGGCAATCCGCAACTCGGAGGCCTCGGGGGGGCATTCGGCGATCAGGGTTTGGGTCCAAATGACCCGACTCAGCCTTCCACCGACATGCGACGCATTCTTCAAGGTCAGCAAGAGCAGACGCGTCGTGATCCTCCTCCGGCGATCCAGGTCGCCGGAAAGGTGATTGGTGCCAATGGGAAAGCTAAAGCGCTGCTGAGGATTAACCAGCGGTACTACATGATTTACGAAGGCGCGAGTTTTTCGGTACCTACGGGGCCAGCGCCAACCGTATTCACGGTCACCGGGATTGACGCGGAAGGCGTCACTCTTCAGGGCGAAGACAAACAGTCCCAGCGTTTGCAGTAGCCGCTTATTCACTTCACCAAGTTACACCGCAACTGAACGATCCGATCCGTGGCACGGAGTCGCCGGGGATCGGTAACAAGTCATTTGTTCGAAGCATTGCCAAGGATGGTACCGATGCGTTACTTGCCATTTCTTTCACTTCTGATCTGCTCGCTCTTTGCGGCGTCGCTGCCGGGTCAGGATGCCAGGATGCCATCCGAGGAGCGATTGCAACTCGTCGAGTTTCGCGAGATCCCGCTCCGTGAGGCGGTCCGCTTGTTGTCGGAATTGAGCGGCATGAATTTAGCCGCTTCGATCGAAGCTCGTGAGATTGAAGTCAGTCTATTTCTCCGCGACGTGACGCCACGCGATGCGTTGACAACGCTGACGCGGACTCATGGACTCTTCTTCCGCGAAGACGAAGACACCGGCATTATCACGATCTACACGAACGACGAGCTGCAGGAGAACCTGCAGAGTTTCCGTGACGAGGAGACGCGCGTCTTCACGATGCTGTATCCGAACGCGGTGGATGCGGCGCTCGCGTTGCAGAGTCTTTATGGAACCCGTGTGATCGTCAGTTTCGGCGACAACGGTACGCTCGCCCTTCAAGACTTAACGCAGCGATTCAGTCGGTTCGATTTGATCGATGGACGCAGCCAGGGTCTCGGACTCTTCGGTGGCGGCGGAGGCCTCGGCGGTGGTGGAGGCTTCGGCGGCGGAGGATTCGGCGGAGGAGGCGGAGGCTTTGGTGGAGGAGGCCTCGGCGGCGGAGGCGGCCTCGGAGGAGGTGGACTCGGCGGTGGCGGACTGGGTGGCTTCGGCGGCGGTGGTCTCGGTGGCTTTGGAGGCGGTGGCTTCGGCGGTGGTGGCGGTCTACTGCAAGGTGCGAACCGCGGCCAAATCAACCAGGCGAATGCCGGGATCGCTGGACAGGCGATTGGCGGTGGTCAGATTCTCAACCAAGATCTGAATGTCGACGTCAGCAACATGACGCCCGAGCAGATTCAAGCCGTCGTCGATGCGCAGCGGGGTGTCGCCAACGAACAGCAGCTCCGCGACCTTCAGCGTCTGCAACAGGCCAACATCTTCGTCACGGTGATCCAACGTCAGAACCAGGTCATCGTTCGGACGAGTGACCCCGAAACGATGCAACAGATCGCCGAGTTGATCTCGAAGATCGATGTCCCCACCCCCATGGTCTTGCTGGAAGTCAAGATCATGGAGATCACACTGGACGATGGATTTACCTCGATCTTTGACTACGAGTTCACCGACGGCGACGCGGCCTCGGGAGGATTCACCAACGGAAACATCTTACCGCCGACGGCCGACATTTTCGCGGGTCTCGCGCCCGGACGAAACTTGCCGATCGTTTCACCGAGCGGCGCGACGATCGATGCGACGGCGGCTCCACCGACGATTGACTTCACCGTTCCCGCAACTCCCAACGGCAACGCCCTATTCCAGATCGTCGACGCAAACTTCCGTGCCCGGGTTCAGATGTTGGAGAACAAGAACCGCGTAACGACGTTGGCTTCTCCGATGCTGATGACCGCCAACAATGAAGTCAGTCGTCTATTCGTCGGCAACGAAGTGCCCTTGAACCGCAGCTTCGCCGGCGGAGCGACGATCGGCGGCGCCGGTGGCGTGGCCCAAGGTGGAGCGAACACAACGATCGAGTTCCGCCCGGTTGGAACGACACTGTTGATCACACCGAGCATCAATGCCGACCGGACGGTCACGTTACGCATCCTGCAGGAACGTTCCAGCATCGATGAGGACGGCGCGAATGTGCAGATTCCCGACGGCTCAGGAGGCTTCACGGAACAGGCCATCGACACCGTCAATAGCCGAACCTACAGCGGAACCGTGGTCGCTAAAGATGGCATGACGCTCGCACTCGGTGGTTTGATCGATGAATCCGTCGGAGACAATCGGCAAGCCGTTCCGGTGCTCGGAAAGCTACCCGTGGTCGGCGTGATGTTCCGCGATCAAATGTCAGGACGTCGGCGCACCGAGCTCGTCATGATGGTCCGGCCGTACATCTTCAATACGCCATCGGAAGCGACTTGCACGAGCGAATGGCTCGTCGACGAACACAGCCTGCACCCTAATGCAGCTGATGGGAAAGGGACCTTGGGAACGTTTTCGCCGCATGAAGTGGTGCGTCCTTCTCCACCGACAACCCCACTCGAAACGATGTTCCGCTTTCACAGCGTCGAGCCGAAGGACTTTTAACGGTGAGAATTCCGATGAACCACACCGCTCGAATCACGATTGCCTGGCTCGCGTGCTTGTCAGTGTTTTCCGCAACCGGCTGCAAGATGACGAGAGAGTCGTTTCTTGAGCCGATGGCGAAGCTCAAGTTCCCGGGAACAGATCAGACGGATGAGCTTCAAAAAATGGGCCCGACTCGCGTTGTCACTGACGCCACCGCGTTCGCACTCGAACTACCCGAGTCGGATCTCGAAGACCGAGAAAAGTTCGTCGATCGCTTCAACAAGTTACTCGACGAAAAACGGTTGGCGGCGGCGAACATCCACGTCGCGCGACGAATGGATCTCGCCCACGAAGTCTTGACGAGCAGTATCGGCAAGGACTCCAAGAGCCTGCAAACGCTGGCGGCTACCTATGACCAAAACTGTGGAAACACGCAGGGCTGGTATCCGGTGACGACAGCGTCTCGATCCGAATCATTCGGTGTTTACACCCAGCAACGAGCGCAATTCATGGGCGCGATTGCCAACGGTGACTTCGCCACAGCCTCCGAGGTCGAGCTCATTGAGAGCGCTCGCGCGACGAACTCGGAGACGCTCCTCGTAGATGCTCACTTTCAAACCGGCGTCGGACGCTTGCTGAACGAGCAGAACGCCGCCGCAGCCGACGCTTTCGAAAAAGCAGCGGCGCAGGCAACAGACGGGCACGGGATGCAGGGGTGCACTGCAAAGCTGATGAGCAGTGAGGCGTCTCGTCGCGCCGGTGACTTCGCAACGGCGACAGCGAATTGGCGCGAAGCGGTTGCGATGGCGTGTAGCCAGATTCGTACACGCAACGTTTCCGAACCGCGTTTTTGGGAACGTGCGGCCTACCTTCAACCCGTCGGTGAGCCTTGGCCGGATGAAGTTGCGGAGACGTTCGAATGGATCGGTCAATCGTCGGCGAGTCCCATTCGTAGCGAGTTGCTACGTCAGTTGGCGGGCATATCGATGGCCGGCGATTCGATCACCGCACGCTGCTGGGTGGAGGCCGCGATCGCGTCCTGGTTCGAGGCGCGGGGAGAGCCAAATAAGGCGCTGTTGCACTTGAAGAAGGCCGAAACGTTGGCCCAAGCGCCCGTCGCGAAGGAATGGCTGAAGGTCGCGCAAGCTCCGCTGCTCGTCTCGCTCGGCCAGTCGGGGACGGCGACGGCGTTGTTGGCGCCGATCATCGCGAAAGAAGACGATTCACTCACGATGCTCGCCGCGATGACGAAGCTTGGTGTGATCAAGCTGCAATCGAGTGCGAAACAACACGGCGTCCGACTTTTGCATCACGCGGTCATCGATTCCGAGAGCATCGCCTGGCCCGGCAAGTCGAGTGCACGAGCCGACCTCGCACTCGGGCTCCTGATGATCGGTGAGACATCGGAAGGCATCAACCAACTTCGTCAGGCCCAGGCCTCGTTTGAGGCAGAAGGAGAGGTCGAACAGCTCGCCAAATCACTTTGGAACGAACAACAATACCTGGAGCAGAGCGAAGCTTCGAGTGCGGAAATTGCAGCCGTGTCGGAGCGTTTGAAGACGCTCCAGCTCTAACCAAAACACCCGCTATTTATGTCACACTTTCCACGGATGAAAACGATGAACCGAACCGCCTCGGCCCTCTTTGCCGTGCTGTGCCTCGCCGGCGTCTCACAGGCCCAACAACCAATCGCGCACGTGAGTGATGTCGCTAGCGGTCCGATTGTTGAAGAAGAACGTGCTTGGGACCCCTGGGCTCGCTTCCATGGCTTTCTCTTCCGGCGTTTCGCGGGAAGCGTGGAAATGGAATCCAAGACTCGATATCCGAAAGGCTATTTCGGGCGATTCACGTACCTGCCGTGGCAACCGGATTGGGTCCGCACGCCCGCAAATCACATTCGATCCTCGCAGTACCGACATCACTACCGCAACTCGTCACGGCCGACGCCACTCCAACCGGAGTTCAACACGTTACCGGTTGAACCAACCGAACTGCAACTTCCGATGACGACGCAACCGATGCCTGTCACGGCACCACCCGGTCAAAACCTTGAGCCCGTTACCGTCCAAGACCTGAACTAGCGGACAGCTGCGACACGCGTCCCATTTGTTTCGTACCAAGCTGGTATTACACCCAACCGATCGGCGAGAACGCCATGTTTGAAACACAAATCACTCGCACCCTTTCTTCAGTCATCTTCGCGTTCGGTCTGGGCGTCGTGGCGGCCGATGATCCGATCGAGAATGCGAGCCGCCACGCGATGGAGCAGTTTCCGATCGAGGCGGCAATGCGTGTCGGCGATTTGGGTACCATCGCCCCGGTGAGCTACGAAACGTCATTGCCGAGCCTCGCCGTCTCGCCGGACGGTTGCGGCACCGGCGGGACAGATTGCAATGCGGGACGTATCGACTTTACACAGTATGCGATGGATTCTTCCGCGCAAGCGTGCCTATCGAAGCGTCCCCTGTTCTGCGACCACTATGCCCGCGCGGACTTGATCTTTCTTTCACGCGAAGACACGCCGTATTCACTCGCGTTTACGACGCTCGGCGGCACCACCTCACCGATCGAATTGAATCACGGGTTCGCGCCCGGTGTTCGCGCCACGATCGGCACACGAACCGGCACCACGGGACGGTTCGAGCTGTCCTACCTCGGTATCAATGATTGGTCCGCGGACAACCGCACGGCCAACCTACCCTTCGGTGGTGGCGGATCGTTGCTGAGCAGTATTGATGAGTACTCCGCAAACCTGAACGACTTGCAACTCAATCTGATCGCGATGGATCCGTACTCTCACTGGGATTGGATTTTCGGTTTGCGGTTGGTAGACCAACGCGACGAATTGAGCTCACTCATCACGGTCACCGGTGGGGCGGCAGCGGTGGAATTGTTGGAAGCAGATGCAGCCAACACGATGTTCGGATTGCAAGCGGGCACCAAGTACGGTCGCCACTTCGGGCCGCTGAGTTTTCATGGCGGCGCGAAGCTGGGCGTTTTCGGAAACTTCATCGCCCAGTCCGGTCCCATCTTCGTCAACAACTTCACCATCGACGGTGTGCCCGAACCGACGTTCGACACCGAAGACGATGCCACTTCATTCATGGGTGACTTTGTTGCGGAGTTTGCCTATCACCCGGCCACTTCTGTCTCGCTCCATTTCGGGTATCAAGGATTGATCTTCACCAACGTGGTGCAGTCAGCCCAGCAAGACGGCTCGCCGTCGCGTCCCGACACGCTGGCCTACCACGGCATCTACGCCGGATTCGAGCTCCGGCGATAACGAGCCGCGGCTGGGTGTCGGGCTGTTCCTTGCGCCCCTGTCAAATTGCGAGCATCACCTTTTTTCGCCGGTGTGGTTCTTTCTTGACCGGGTCTAGCTCGCCAACTACGGTCTACGGGTTTGCTGCGACCAGCCAGCTCGCTAGCGAGCGATGTCTCTCCACATCGCTCCCCGCCCGCATGCCAATCGCTTTGAATGCTCCAACGCGAGTTTGCCGTTCGGTTCACGCCACTGCCACAGTCAACACGCTGGGGATGGTGTGACACCGGGTACGGTGGTCGCGTCGCCTGAAAGAACTTCTTGCGATTGGTAGAACAAATGCCTCATTCCAGAGCCTCACGCCCAAACTCTCGAAATGTCCGCCCCAAGCGACGCAGGCCGCTTCGTCTCGAGACCATGGAGGCACGGCGGTTATTGACAGTCGTCTTCACGCCGCCAAATGGCAACGACAGCCCGCTCAGCGCCACTCCTCAGGGAGCTCTTTTTACGACTCCAGAAAGCGATCTCCCCTTCGACATCCGGTTCAACTTCGGCCCGGCGATCCGCGCGATTCCCGGAGCCGTTCAAACGATGGAGCTCGCCGCGCAGGCGTGGGAGAGCTACATCGCGGACCCGGTCACCGTATTCATCAATGTCGACGTGGCGGCCCTTGGCGGCGGAGTCCTCGGACAAGCCTCGGCGGGGAGTCAGTTGGTCGACTACGCATCGCTTCGCGAAATGTTGGTGGATGACGCGATCAACGAATTCGTTGTCGACGATGATGGAGTGGCTTCGCTACCGGACCGGTCGGACGTCACAGAAAATGATCCGCCGATCGACGATCTTGACGACTTCATCGTGCAACACCTTCCATCTGTCGACCAGCTACGGTTTAACCTTCCTCCGGGCGTTAATTTTCAATTCGATAGCTCCACGCAAACGAACAACGACAACTTTGACGTGCCCGTGACCGGCGGCGTTTCAGCAACGGGCACGGCATTAATGGACGTGAATCGTGCAACGCTCAAGGCACTCGGCCAGTTGGAGGCGACGAACCCGATTTATTTGGAACCCGATGGATTCATCGAGATGTCGAGCGAAGTGATCACGCTCGACTCGGGAGAGACGGTGACACAACTCGACTACTTCCGCGACGACGGGATCCTTCCCGAACAGTTCGACGGCCTCTCGGTTGCGATTCACGAGATCGGTCACATTCTCGGATTTGTCTCGTCGGCGGATTTTTTCGGCGCGACGATCACACCGACACCGATCGATCTGTTTCGCTTTCCCGAGGTAATCGACTTCTTCGATCCTGAGGTGAATCCGGACACGGAAGCGGAGAATCGCTTCGAACAATTCGAAACGTTCACTCGGGAACTGCGAACCACTGTTTCCGCAATGACGGACTTTGGGCGAAGCTACTGGACGGAACCCGGCGGGAATCAAGACTACCTCGTCGAAGTCCCGATGGCCCAGATCACCGCCGGACAGCAAACAAGTCACTGGCGTGAGGACGGCCCATTTGAGATCGGAATCCTCGGTCCCGCCTTTGCCCCAGGCGTGATCGAGCAGATCACGGCGGTCGATCTACGCGGAATGGATGTGATCGGCTGGGACATTGTTTCGCCGGACATTCCGAGCATCGACGTTTCGACGCTTTACGTCGGTCCGAACGGGGACAGCACCGACCCGCGTGCGAATCCGTTTGACGTCGACCAGGACGGCCAAGTCTCGGCGCGAGATGCGCTACTGGTAGTCAACAAGCTCGCCTCGGGATCGGTCGACAGCGACGACTCAGAGAGAACGGATACCAATGGCGACGGAATCACATCACCGATCGACGCCTTGGGCATCATCAATTTCCTCGCCACGAACGTTGACAGCGACGCGCCGTTAATCTCATCGTCACCGTTGCTGATGCAAACGCAGGCGGATGATAACGACGGAGACTCACCGCTAATCGACCCCGAAGTCCTATTCGAAGATCAGCTTTGAATGACCCATCGGGTTCACTCATCGACGTGACTACTTGACGAGTCGCGTCTCTGGATGCTGGGAGAACCAGGCAAACCAGAAGACACGGTGGGCAGCGAGCCGCTTCAACTCTTCCTTCGAATCGAGGGAGACCAAAGCGTCTTCGCCGAGGGACCAAACTTTGCCTCTGTCGTCGACCACCGTGCCTTCCGGGGTCGTTTCGACAAAGGTGACATCCGGCGTTTCATAAGCCCTGGATGCCCCGCTGCTATCGGTCAGGATGACGAATCGAGTTCCAGCTTCCTGGTCGTGAAAGACAGTGTTCTTTGCAAGGAAGTCGACGGGAAACGCGACCTCAAGCTGCTTTCCATCGACTCGAACGATGAAGACTTCGTCCTTGTTCTCAAGCCGATCGTCGCGCTTCGGGACGGAGAACATCAGGTCTTTGGACGCGAAATAATCGCGGTAAGCGACGCCTTCCCCGTAGTCGCGGTCGTACCCGGTCTCGATATCGAGGACGAGCGTTCGGGGGTGTCGTTTCTTCCATTCACCCCAGGTGGTCGTGACGACGGGCAAGGTCTCCAACTCCATCCCGGTCCCTGCGAAAGGCCCCACGACCGGCTTTCCGCGGATGGACGACCAGAGCGAGTTCGTCGCCTTGTCGTACATCAGTTTGTTGCTGCGATAGAGGAAGCCACTGGTGCCGAAATCGTGTTGAATGTCATCGTTGGTCGTGGAGTTGTACACGATCATCGCGCCACAAAGGGTGCAGTAGACGCCGGTGATGTGGTCTTCGCCGATCGTATCTTTGACCATCTCGTGCCAAGCAAGGATTCGTTTCGGGTATGCCTTCGCGCGGCCGTCTTGGGTGACGCCGAAGACGACATCCGAATCGGCGAGATAGACGGCCTCGTCGGCCGAAAGCATCTCAGGGTTGTCCAACGGAGGGATTCCGTCTTGTTTGACTCCACCCCAGCGAATCTCGTCGAGACGGATCGTTTTTTTAGCGTCAGGTGAGAAGTAGGCTGAAAAGCGTTCATCGACCAGCCCGCCATACAGGTCCGCCTTGAATTGCGCGTACCCGCGATAGGTCGGCTCGGGAAGCGTCCAAAGGTATTCGAACCAATCGTCCGCTTTGGTGCCTTTGTCGATCTCGAGTCTGCGCCGCATCAGTTCGAGACCGCCACGAGCCGTCGCCGCGTTCGGCGCGAAACGAAACACCTCAAGCAGCATCACGGGTGATGCGTCGTGCCAACGACCATTGATTCGCATCAGCGCGTAGCCGATTTCGGAAGCGTCATCGCTGAGTAGTGCGCTAAAGTCGTTCGCTTCGGCTTTGAAAGCTCGCTCGAGCGCCTCTTGCTCGTCGACCACCGGTTCGGCTGCTGCCGCCTGTGGACGGTTGCGCGTCTGATAGAGTCGAAATGCGCCGATCAATATCAGGCTGATCAGCGCGAACCACACGACTTGCTTTCTTGGCTTTTTCATGATCGCGTTCCGGGGACAATGATTCGGCCGCCCGAATGGATCACGGGGCGTGTTAGGTCGCCAACATCTGCAACAGGTTGCTCGTGACGACGGCTGCCATTAGCAAGACAGCGCCGATGAGGACTCTCACCCTCACTCGCTCAATGGCCAGCATCACTATAAGGACCGCCATAGCCTTGAACCAGAAGATGCCGAACGCATCCATTTCAACGATGACCATTCGCATGATCGGATTCGCTTCAGCGACGGTTCCATGTTCGCCGATCGCGATGAAGGTCTGCAGTCCGTCGATCAGGGAAAGGACGATCAATCCGCGTACCAAGCGGACTTTCAGCTCAGGCTCGGCGACATCCCGATCGCCGAAGCGAACGAGGGCGTTGTCGCGGCCGATAACGATACTTCGCGTGAGCATTTAATCTTCCTCCACAGGCAGTTTATCGCACTGGCAAATGCGTTCCGGTAAACCGTTCCCGACACTGGAGGTGAAAAGAAAGAATCGATCAGCGTCACCATTTTGGGGGGTCGGTTCTTGCCACCCGCCCTGAGGGAGGTTATCGATTTCCCTGAAAAAACAGGCGTTATCACGAATTAATCGGTTTGACGCGAATTATGCCAGCGGGCATACTCCCGGTTCTTGAGAAGGATTCTCATTCTAGCAAGCAAGCCAACTTCCACAGCCAGCCAGCGAGCGTGAGTCAGGGCGGACTTACCTGCCATTTTCCTGATCCAGACGGCTGATTCTTTGATCAGTGCTGTCGGGTCAGGCTCCACCGGCGTGAGTGGAATACATTCCGATCTTGCAACACGGGTCTCAGCACGCGGAGACTTACCTCCCGTTCTCACTTGGAGAATATGACAATGCGAAAGCATGGATTTACTTTGATCGAGCTGATCATCGTGCTTTTGGTTCTGGCTTCCTTGGCGGCATTGGTCGTCCCGACGCTTGGCTTCGTGAAGGATCAATCCGACACGGCACTCGCGGCGAACGGTGCTCAGCAAGTTTTGAACAACCTGGAAACGTACAAGGCTGCGACCGGGCGATACCCCGACCGTCTTGACACTCTGGTCGACGAAACCGGCGCGGCCTACTCGCCCGTTTACACGATCAACGGCCCCGGCAACCCGTACATCGGCCGTGTCGCCAGCGCTGCAACCGGCAACTTTTTCTACTACTACATGCAAAACGGTGGTGGGATCTCGCAAGTTTCGGTTCACGACAGCACCAACGTTCCGGGTGCCAGTGGATACGATCCGAACGCCCCGGGTGCGGCACAAGACCTTGGTGGCGGGACCAATTTGGTGATCGCTGAAGCGGGTGAGTCGTACACCGGCAAGCGGGGTTCGATCATCAGCACCTGTTTCCCGAACCAAGACCCCGCCGACACTTCGGCTGGTCGCGCGACGATCCCTGAAGGTCACACTTTGGTCTTCATGGGTGTCGGTGCTAACAACGGTGCGGTCGGCGCAACCATGACACAAGCTCCGCTGGCTCCCGAGAAGTCTGCCTATGATCCCGAACAGTACGACCGCTTCATCGCCGTCTTTGACGTCACCAGCGGCGGATCGAACTTCCGCGGACAAGTCAAACTGAAGGCCCTTTTGGACCCCCAGTTCAACGTTGTGTCACGTAACCTGACGGCGTACAAGAGTTCGACCCCAGATGACTCGTTCGGCCAGTCGGCACCGGCGACTCCCTGATTTCGCTGTGGTTGGCGGCCACCGTTTGGCGGTCGCATCCGTTCAGCACACGATCCCGTTCTTGTTTTCGAGGACGGGATTTTTTTGCGCGTTGCCGACAGCCCAGTACCCTCCGATTCGCAAGCCCGACCGGAATGAAGCATCAACGCCGCAAACGATTTACCGCACTCGCCATGCTGCTTGTTGGCGTGACGGCGATAAGCTATCTCGGCAGCTTTCGCGGCGAGTTCATCTTCGACGACTATGATTCCATCGTCGCGAATCAGGACCTTCACAGCTTACGTTTTTCGGCCATCCGGTCGACTTACGGAGTCACACGACAGGTCGTCGCCTACTCGGTCGCGATGAACTACTGGTGGGGTGGCTTGGATCCGTTCGGCTACCACGTCGTCAACCTTTTGATTCATGTCGCCGCATCACTTGTCGTTTTCGATTTGACCGGAAGGCTGATCGCGCGATCGACGTGGGCTTGCCGAAGCGGTTTGCGTGGCGAACGCCTTTCCCACGCGATCGGTTGGATCAGCTTTGGTGCCGCAGTGATCTTCGCGCTCCATCCGCTGCAGACCTCTGCGGTGACCTACATCATTCAGCGCATGGAGTCGCTTGCCGCTCTGTTCTATCTGCTAACACTCCTCGCGGCAGTCCGTGGGTTCCGGTCCCCGCGCTCACGCTCCTGGAACATCGCAAGTCTCGTGTGCTTTTGCCTTGCGATCTTTTCAAAGGAGCACGCGATCACCGCGCCGGCGGTCCTGCTGATATTGGATCGTAGCTTTCTCTCACGCCGATGGAGCGGCATTTTTGCCGGGAGGTGGCGGTTATATGTGGCTTACTGCATTCCACTTGCGTTCATGCTCACGCTGCTGTCACCCAAACTGCACCTGCCGAAACTGCTTGGCCTGGATCGCGTCGAAGTCGATCTCTCGGAAGACCTGCAAAAAGCCCAAGCGATCGCCGAGAACGATGCCGAAAAGGCAATTCCGATCGTGGAAGAAGTGCGTCAAAAAGCGGAGCGCGTCCCCGATGCGACGGTTAATGCGGTACGCGGGATTTCACCGTCCGAGTTCATGAGCAACCAGCCACGCGTTCTGCTGCACTATCTCTGGCTGTACGTCGTGCCGAGTCAGCAGTGTTTTGACTATCAGTGGCAACCACGCAGTCTGGGCACGTCACTCGTGGTTTCGGCACTGGTGATCCTTCCTGTGTTCGTTGGTTGCATTGTCGCGGTCCTTCTTCCAGGGCGACTGTCACCGAAGGCCCAAGTGGCCGCGATCGGGTTGGCATTTTTTGCCATCCATTCGCCGCGCTGCACGTTCCAAGTTCTGGACCTCGCGGTCGAATACCGAATGTATTTACCTATCGCGACTCTCGCGCCGCTAACGGCCCTCCTCGTGTTCCAATCGAGCCTTTGTGTACGCAAGACGATGACGCCCGAACGGACTTACCTGATCGTGCTCTCCCTTGCCGCGATACTCATGGCACGACAAACGATTCAACGGAACGAACTGTTCCAGTCCAGGCTCGAAATGTGGTCCGACTGCGTAGCGAAGAGCCCGTTAAACGCCAGGGCCCGTCGTACACTCGCCGGCGCACTGGCGAAGGAAGGACGGCACACGGAGGCCCTTGCGGAGATCCAGGCGGCTGTCGAGTTGTTGCAGGAATCCTACCTCCAACAAATCGAACCTGGGCTGGTCTACCGTTCACTCGGGAGTCGCCACTTCGATCTCGGTGCCTTCCGTGATGCGGAAGTGGCGTACCTGCAGGCTTTTAAGCTAAACCCTGGCTTGCCGTCCGTGTATTGGGGATTGGCCGACATCGAGCGGGAGAACGGGGACCCTAAGAAAGCCCAGGTGTTGACCGAGTACGGAAACACGCTGAGTCGCTATGGAACATAGGTGGATAGAGAAGGCAAAAAACGTTGAAATACTTAATGCTTGGGGATACCATGCCCGCACGAAAAAGGGAGAACCCATGAGACGCTTTCAAGCAATTCTGTGCGCCGGCCTACTCATCGGAACATCGCTTTCCGGCACAGCGATTTCCCAGGATGCTGCTGTCAGAATGATTCGTGAGGCTGAGGCTCGAGCCGAGTACTGGCAGGCACGAGGTTTCAAGTTCGATCCCTACATGATGACGGCGGACTCGATGGATCGTCGCGTCGCGGCCATTCGAAGGGCGACCTACTGGAAAGAGCGTGGATTCCAGTTCGACCCGAAGCGAATGTCCGACTATGCGATGGACCGGGTGGCCGAGGCAAAACTTCGGGCGGAGTATTGGCGGCGATGGGGTATCGAGTTCGACTCGAGCATTATGGACGCGAAGACGATGGATGAGGTCGCCATCAAGTTGCGTGAGGTGAAGGCGAAGCTGGACGAGATCAAGAAGGAGCAGGGCAAGCAACCCGCAATCGCCATCGAAGCCAAGGTCGCGAAGCTGATGGCCCAGGTGCCAGATGTTAGTGGAGTGAAAAAGCCAACCCAAACGAGGACGGCCGCGGCCGCACCCATTTCGATTTTCAACCCTCGAAGTCTTGGCGGTGGCGTGGGTATTGGTGGCGGTTTCGGCGGAAATCGTGGGGCGGGATTCCGAGGCGGCGCGGGCGGCGGATTACCCGGCTTGGGCGGTGGAGGATTCCGTCGAAGCGGCGGGAGCACAGCAAGATTCCCACCGGGCGTGGACCCAGACGACTTCTTTCAACAGCTGAGCGAGCTGCAAAGCGGTTTTTAGGACTGCGGCTGCCGGCGTTCACCCCTGGTGCTCTTGACGCTCGGTGGATGCGTCGCTTTATTCGCGCGAATTTCCCCCCGGCTCATTGACATACGAGCGGGGTGCACGATAATCCGCTGGTCTTGAGAACGAGTCTCAACTACATCTCTTTGCGAGCGAGCCAGCGAAACGCAAGCCAGCCGCCTTTGGTGACGTTTCAGGCGCGGCTGCGATGAGCGTTGCCACGTCAACGCCCTTCTTGTTTAGTCACGATGTCGCTCAAAATTAAATCTCGGCGCGGTCTCACTCTGCTTGAGTTGCTGCTGGTTCTCGTGATCCTAACCGCCCTCGGGACGATGTTGATTCCGTCGCTCAGTTGGATGGGCGAACGGTCTCAACGACTCGCGACGCAGGAAAACCTCCGACGTCTACGCGAAGTCATCGTCAACCAATATGAGGTCGACATGGGGTCGCTGCCGCGTCCGCGGAGTGATCTGTTCTCGGGCGGTGCACCGACACGGATGAACCATCCGCAGTTAGTTTATTTGTTCGTCAATCCCGACACGCACGAGGACGGCGACCCGTCGAACGACTTCAACATCGAGGGCACCGTTCTGGTCGGTCGTCGTTGGCAAGGTCCATACCTGCAACACGCGGGGCTCGAGTACTACGCGAATGACGTGGACGGCTCACTCGCGACGGGAACCAACTTCACCGTACGCTATGGCGTCGGTAATGAGACCACACGTGTTGGGGACCCGGCGGTCACGGACGCTTGGGGGCACCCAATTGTGATTCAGGAGCCCGACGCGGACACCGATGATGACGGCATCGCCGACGTCGATTTGAACGGCGATTCGGCGACGAACGAAGCGGACCTGGAGTTTGCGCGACTGCACACACGGTTGGTTTCAGCCGGACGCGACGGGCGTTTGCAAACGGATCCTGATCTTCCGATGCCGAACTTGGCTGAGCGGGCTGACGATGAAATCGTGTTCTTGTACCGGCACGACGAATTCAGTGACGCGATGCTCGATCTGGAGCCTTAGACGGATGCGAACGGTTCCTCGCGGAATGACGCTTTTTGAACTGTTGGTCGTGATGTCGGTCTTGGCCGTCGTCGGATTGCTGGCGGTGCCGGCTCTCACGCGGCAGGGGCAGCAATCGGCGGTGCAGACAACCATTCAATCGATGTCGCAACTGCGGCAAGCGGTCGTGAGCGAGTTTCGTGACGACATGTTTGAGTCGCTTCCGTATCCGGCCGATCCGTCCCGGCTTCCGCATCCGCAGTTGAAGTACCTTTACGAAAACCCGGACGCGTACCTGCAAGCCGACCCGGATTCGATCGAAGCGACGAAGCAGTGGTCCTACGATGCTACGACGGGTCGCGGATGGTCCGGGCCGTACGTGGATCATGGCGTCAGCGTCCCCGTCCGTTATCGCGTTGATCTGCCGGCCGGATTCACTCGAGACTACGGAGAAGACGGCGACCCCGCACCTGTTGATGGTTGGGGGCGCCCGATCGTGATTCAACAACCGGTGCTCAGTGGGGCGTCGCATTCGTCAACGAGCATCAACTACGCCCGGCTAGTCTCGGCGGGGCCCGACGGTGTTCTCCAGACTTCGAATGCCGATCTGGAGCCGACTCAGACTGGCGATGATGTCGTCGTGTATTTGAGGAATCGTTAATGGTCGCCTCACGCGTTGCAACACGATTTTCTGCGGCTCCGCGGCGGCTCGGTCTTACGCTATTCGAGTTGGTGGTGGTGCTCGCCATCTTGGCTGCCATGGCCGCGGCGGCCTCCGTTGCGACCGATCGCTACATCCTGCAGCGACGAGCCGAGATCACGAACAGCACACTCGACTCGTTCCGGCGAAGCGTGCTAGGGAATTTCGGTGCCGGCGAGCAGATTCGCACCGTGACTTCGCATGAGTCGCCGACCCAGATCAGCGGCTTCATCGCGGACGTCGGTCGATTGCCAGCGGCGTTTGGTTCTGATGCAGCCACACAACTCTCCGAATTGTGGTCCAACCCGAACGGGATCAGCGGCTACGGATTGAAGACCGCCCCGGGTGATCCCGATGTCACGCTGAGCTGCGGTTGGCGCGGTCCTTACCTCGATCTTCCTCTCGGAACGGCCTCGCTGCACGACGGCTTTGGGCGTCCATTGTCGGTCTTGACCGTGAATGCGGGATCGCCGGTTATCGCCGGTGATGGCGATCCGATTTGGGGCCTCACGAGCTTCGGCAGCGACGGTGCCGTCGGTCACGGAACGACCGATTTGCCTCTCGATACTGACACAACGGTTTGGCTCGGCGATTCACTCTCCGCATGGCAAGCCGACTTGAACGTTCGTGTATTCGAACTCGATGGTAGTGGTGGCAAGCTCGCGCCCTCGCAAGCCGGTTCATTAATTGTGCGGCTTTACCGACCGGACCCGGCGACCGGCGACATTGTCTTCTCGCAAAGCGGGATGCTCTCGACACCAGCACCGGTGAACGTCGCGTTTCCCGAAACACTGGTCGGACCCAAGGTCTTGCGGGCCTATTGGGTCAGCGGTGACGCCAGCCAATCTGTCCAGTCCGCCGTTAGTCCGATCGAAGTCCGCCGCGGCGGGGCAACGGAGTTTGAACTTCTGCTCCCAACTCTCCCCACGCCGAGTCCCTGAGTTCCACCGTTTTCATGGCAGCACCTAGCGTACTCTTCATCGGAAGCTCTCGATCGGTCGGGTTTGACCCGTCCGGAAAGGGACGTCTGACGATCGTTCCTTCCGATGCCAGCGGCGACATCGGGCTAAGTATTGAAGCGTTGTTGGCTGCCATGCCCGGTAGGCAGCGTCAGGTCTTCGTTTTGTCGACGGAAGTCTGGAGTCAGATCGTTCCTGTCGAATCGCGATCGCTTCGCCGAATCGACAAAAGTCAAATCCCTCAGATGCTCGCATTCGAAGCGGAATCACTTTCGGGGATTCCAGCGAGCGGCGCCCGTACCTCACTCGAACTCGTCGAAGCCGGACCGCTTGAAACCACATATTGGGTCTCCCAAATCGACGCCGCGCGGTTTGCTCAGGCGGCCGACGCGATCGCCTTCAACGGCGGGAAGATGCTCGGCATGCTGCACCCCGCGGGGCTGGCGTCGTCGCTGACCGCAACGCGTGGCGAATGGAGCCGCATCGAAAAGTGGGACGATTTGACTGTCGCCGTGATCGGGCGAGGCAAGGGAAAACCACAGCGTCGGTTCTTGGCGGATGTTGAATCGTCGATCGACACGCCGGCGACCGCACGCGACTACCTCACAAGCAACGGTGTCAATTCGGCGGCTTGGATAGAGTTCTTGCGGGACGCGGCGGGAACCGAAGCCGTCGGCGCGTCGATCTTAACCGGCAATCAGATTCCGGCTTCGCCCGGTTCGGAGACGGGCGCCTACGATCTCGCACTGGAGTCGGATCTTCGCGTTTTCTTGGAATGCTGGTCGACTTCGTTACGGAAGCCGAGCGGAATCCCCGTGATCGTTCCGATCCGTCAACAAGCTTCGCCTCGGACCAAACGGACCATGGCTCTTGCAGCAACCGCTGCGGCGCTGGTCGGCGTCGCGTTGCACTCCCAACTGACCACACGGACCAATGCGGCCCGCGTTGAATCGTTGCGGTCTCAAATCCAGGAGTTGCAGGACCCGATCGACGCCTTCAGTCAGCGACAGCAGGAACTCGCCGAACTCCGGGAAGACGTGGTCGAAGCGGAGGCACGCCAGCAGCGTTTGCAAACGCAAATGGTTCGCTACCGCGGTCAGCTCGCAATCCATCGATCACGAATGGCATCGCTTCTTCGGGCGATCGAAGAACAGCAACGGCCCTACGATCTGAGCATCGACCGGATTGAGGGCGATGGCTCGCAATTGAGGCTTGTCGGTTACAGCCGCTATCCAAATGAAGTGATCCAGTTCGCTTACGACCTCGCACAGCGGCTCGCTCCGCTCAACCTTTCGATTCAAGTCCCACGTCGGGAAGCCCTGCTGCTGACCAAGGACGGCGGTCCGTACATGTTCGAGTACTTGGTCACGGACGGAGCGTGAAATCATGGCAAAGAAATCAAGACAATCGTCACCCTCTTCCCTGCTCATGACTCTTGTCGGGCCGGCCATCATCTTGTTCGGCTATGCAAGCTACGTTCGGCTTTACCCGAGTGATGACGCCAAGGCGATCGTTCAACTGGAGCGAGACCTGCAGTCCGTGAAGGATCGCGAGGTCTCCGTTCAACAGAAAGTTGCCGTCAGCGAGCAGATCGAGAAAGAGAATGCTCGCCTTAACGAGATCAATGCCAAGCTCGATGAATCACGTCGCACCGCGGGTGAAATGATGCGGGGCGAATTTGATTTGACGAGCGAGTTGGTTTTAGAAGGACAGATCAATCAGGTGTTGTCCTCATCCGGGCTCCGCTTCGTCGACGAAACGCCCGTCGCAGCCCGGAGTCAGCGAAATCCAGGGTTGCTGCGTTCGCTGTCCGTGGCGACAAAGTCTTTGGGTGAGGTTCTAACGGAATTCTCTTCCGAAGAGGCTGATAGCATGCCAATCACGCTCCCTCCAGATTTACCGTTGGAGGTGAACCCGGTCGAATGGCTCGCCCAGCAGCGATCACTCCGGGTCGGCCGCTTCGAGGGTCCCGAGACGCGCTCGACGGAGCTCAAGGTTGTCGGTGGATTCCATTCGATGGTCGCGGGCTTGGAAGCGATCATCGACACGTGTCCGAGCGTGGTGGTCACGAGCATCGGCTTCGAGCCGCCGTCGGATCCGAAGCCGGGCATGCCGCTGATTTGGAATGTCCGACTGCGAATGCAACCTGCACCTCAATCGGTCGCGGACATGAGCCGGGGTGGTGAAGACTTCGCCGGTGAGATGATGGGAACTCAAACCTTCACCGCTGCGAAGCCCCCGATCGCGGAGGCCGGTGAATGACCCGATTCGATTACCAGGCACGTGATCGCGCCGGCGTGATGCAGGCTGGGGTTCTCGAAGAGAGCTCCCTGCAAGCGGCGATCAATACGTTGCGGGCCCGTCAGTGGCTCGTCCTGGATATCGAAGCGTCTGAATCAGAACAGAGTCGCGGCAAGGGCGTCGGGTGGTGGTTGCCGACTCGGATGGTCGACATCGAAATGTCACTCCGCCAAATGTCGGTCATGCTGCGGAGTGGCGTGCCGTTACTCGATGCGACCCGGATCCTGAACGAAAACGCCGAGCGTCGGTCGCTGCATCAGATTTGGTCCGATGTGAGCGAAGATGTGCTCGAGGGCGCATCGATGGCCGAAGCAATGGAAGCGCACCGACAATTTCCCGCTGTCGCCGTCTACCTGACTCGCGTCGGCGAGCAAACCGGCGAATTGGACACGACGCTCCGCCGCAGCGCGGATATCGTTCGGGCACGACGTCAACTACAAACCAAAATCATGACCGCCTTGGCGTACCCCTCCGCGGTGTTCATCGCTGGGATCGGTGTTGCGTTCTTCATGGTCTTTGGAGTGATCCCAAAGATCCAGCGATTCCTGGAAACGCTCGGTAAGGAATTGCCCGCGTCGACTCAGATGTTGGTCGATGTCACGACGTTCATGAATGAGAACGTTCAGATGTTGGGCGCCGTCTCGCTGATCGGCATCTTGTTACTCGTGACGTTGTTCCTCTGGGAGACGTCGCGATACTGGATCGACCGATTGCTGCTGAGCATCCCCGTTGTGGGCGGAGTGTTCCGAACATCGGCATCGGCAAGTTTATCGCGCAACCTGCAAACGCTGATTCAGAGCGGTGTCTCACTGCTTGATGGATTGAGAAGCGTCGAGGACCTGATCGATAACCGCCGGTTGAGCGAACAACTGTCCGAGACTCGCGAAATGGTGGTCGAAGGAAGCTCACTCGCGGATGCGGTCCGCACCAAGGCTGACTTCACACCGATGCTGCCACGAATTCTCGCGATCGGTGAGTCCTCCGGTCGTTTGGACGAAGTGCTTGGCGAAGCGGCCGAGTACTACGAGGAGCAACTCAGCGCGACGATCGCACGACTTGCCGCCTTGGTCGAACCAATCATGCTCCTGGTCGTCGGCGGCATCGTCGGCTTTGTTTACATCTCATTCTTCATGGCGCTGTTCGCGGCGGCCGGATGATTCCTTCACAGTCCAACCTTGCTCGTTTGAGCGATGCCCCCATGCAAAACAGACTCTTAAAATCATCATGTCGCCCCGGACTCGCAATCTTGGTCGTCGCATTGCTTGGCGGTTCGATCCTCGCCGATCAACCCAACTGGACTAAGTTTCAGAACGGCGGCAGCGGGATCGGCGAATCCGAACTTCCGACGCGTTGGACAGAAGAGGAAAATATCGCCTGGACCGCGGACATCGAGGGATACGGGCAATCGACGCCGATCATTGCCCACGACCAAATCGTGGTGACATCGACGAGCGGTGATAACAAAGACACCTATCACGTAACGTCGTACTCGATCGGTGACGGCAACCAGAATTGGCAAGTCGATATCACCAATCCGTCGCCGTACAAGAACACACAAATGGTGAGCCGCGCGGCACCCTCCGCGATCGCCACCGAAACGGGATTCGTCACGTTCTTCGAGGGCGGGATTGCCGTAGCGATCGGTGTCGACGGATCCAAGCAATGGGAAAAGGACTTGGTCGCGCAGTACGGCAAAATCGAAGCGCGACACGGGTTAGCGGCGTCCCTCGAAACCGACGGCGAACGAGTCTTTGTGTGGGTCGAGCGGATGGAAGAGCCGTACTTACTCGCGTTGGACCCCAAGTCAGGCGACGAGATTTGGAAGTCTCCCGGCGTCGGATCGACTTCCTGGGGATCACCTCGCTTGGTACCCGTCGCCGGTGGCTCCCATCTGGTCTGCAGTGCAAGCGGAAAGATCGTCGGCTTTGATCCGGCAACGGGAAGCCGACTCTGGGAATTCGACGAAATCTCCAGCAACACGTCGGCGACGCCGACGCCCGTCGGTGAAGGCCAGTTTTTGATCGGAGCCTCGGACGGTCGCGGCGAATCGACCAGCGGCGGTAACGCCAAGAGCAACGGTTTGATTCGGATCACCAAAGCGGATGACGGTCAATGGAAAGCCTCCTTCAAATGGCAGGCGAAGAAAGCGACGTCGAGTTTTGGCAGCCCGATCGTCGCGGGAAAGACGGCCGCGATTGTGAATCGAACGGGCGTCCTTTATCGACTCGATCTTGAAACCGGCGAACAAGTTTCCGTCGACCGAACCGACGCAGGTGGACTTTGGGCGACGCCCATTGTCGCCGGCGACCTGATCTATCTCTTCGGCTACAAGGGAACGACGACGGTGATGTCGCTGAAGGACGGAAAGGAAATTGCGGCCAACCGTTGTTGGGAAGCCGAAAAAGAAGAATCACGTTTTGGGGGCGGCAACGTGCTCTACGCAGCAGCCGTGTCATCGCCCTATCTCTTCATTCGACGTGGCGACAAGTTGTTCGCCATCAAGGAAGGGAATTGAGAAGCGCCCGGAACGCGATGGTGGTGTTCGTTCGCATCGTGGCACCGCTATCGCGTTCCACTTTTACACTTGGAAACTTGCACGGAGAACTCACATGTTACGTGGCATCGGCTTCGTCATCGCAGCGATTTTCGCGACCAGCGTTCACGCTCACTTCCCATGGCTGACTGTCGACAAAGAGGGACAAGTCTCGTTCTTCTTTGGCGAAGACATGACGGATTGCACCTATAAATTGCCGGAAGGTATTGCGAAAGCAGAGATCATGATGACAACCGGCGGTGAAACGTCGAAGGTCGAAACGAAAACGATTGAGACGGATGATTTCCTCGGCATGAAATCGAAAGGCAGCGTGCCGGCTGACGCCCACGTGATGACGTCGACCACGTTCGGCGTCTACCACGGAGCCAAACTTCAGTACTACACCCAGTACCTCGGTGGCAAAATGCCGACGAGTTTTGCCGACTGCAAGCCGTTCAAGAAGCTGGACCTCCAAGCCCATGCCGTGGACGTCGAGGGCGGAGTCGACATTTATGTCTTATGGAAAGGTAAGCCGCTCGCGGACGCCGAAGTCAAGCTGTTTTGCGACCGAGGCCACGAAGAAGGTAATGCAACCACCGACGCCGAGGGCAAGGTCTCATTCAACGACAAAGAAGTCGAAGACGGCATCAATGGGATCACCGTCGGCTACACGATTCCAGGTGAAACCGGAACGTTCGGGGATCAGGAATACAAGTCGGCCATGCACTACCTGACAGCGACCTTCTACGACCCCGAAAGCAAATAAGACAACCAAGGTTCAGGATACCGCCTGGAGATGCGTTCGCACCGCTGTTGTTTCGTGGGGAAACGGAAGGTGGTTGCAAACAGTCTCCACATCTCCAGGCGGTTCCTACCTTGATTTAGCGGCAGTATAGCAGCACTGCTCCCGCAGAGCACGCCCAGCCGTCCGCACCGAAAACTCATAGCGACCACCAAAATCCGGTCGCTCCATCCCACATTCCCCCTTACCTGCGTGAATCCGGAAGATCGATGACTGGAAAACGATTGCTATTTCTCACGATGGGACTCTGCCTCCTCGCCGCTCCGTGTTTTGCGGCAGAGGATCAGCTGGTAGCCAAAAAAAACTCCACCCCTAAGATCACCGCTCAGGAGTGGATGCAAGCAGCTCACGACGCCCGACTCGTCTGGGAGGAATTCCCGGGGTTCACCGCGGACATCACCATTCAAACGGACGCCGACGTCGCGACCGGCAAGCTCGAAGCGACGAGTGATTTTGACTACGAATTGACGTTCGAGACGGGAGAGGCGGCCGAGTGGGTCGACGCGAAATTGCGATCGGTCATCGGGCACCGAAAGCCGGGTAGAGTCGCCAAAGGCGTCACGTTTGCGGAGAACGTCACCTCCGAGGATTTCGGAGTCTTCGTAACCGACGGCCGTGGAACGTTCCGAATCGAAAACGGAGTCATCCGTGAGGTCCATCGGAAGTCTGATTCCATGTGGCTCGAAATCACCAACGTCGAACTCTTCGATGCCGGTAACGGCAAGGTCTTGCCCCAAACCACCGCCGTCACGTACCGCGATCCAAAAACCGGTGACATCCTCAAGCAGCGGACCAATCACTTCGATTGGACCAAGATCGGTGGGATTCAGCTTCCCAAGTCTTGCTTCACGATCGAGACCAAAGCGGGCGGAGAACGCGAAACCAGGAAGATGACCCTGGTTAACCACCGATTGTCCGAACCCGAAGTGTCGATGGAGTTCACCTCCAGCTCCAAACTGCATCGGCCACTCCCAGAGTCGCTGACAAGTTTTGGTGCGGCCGTCGTCGGTGAGTACCTTTACGTGTTCAGCGGACACAGCGGTGACGCCCACGGCTTCGGCAAAGACCTTCTGGTAGAGCACTTCCGTCGAATCAAGTTCGATGACCCCGAGGCCGAGTGGGAAGAACTTGCGATGCACAAGTCGGCGCAGAGCACGGCTCTGGTCACCGATGGCGAGTACATTTATCGCGTCGGCGGACTCTCGTTCCTCAACAGCGGTGAAGAAGAAACGAACTTCAACTCGACGGATCACTTTGCCCGCTACGACATCGAATCCAATACATGGACGGAACTGACAAAGCTTCCCGAACCCAGGTCGTCCCTCGACGCCGCCGTCCTCGGGCGAAGCGTTTACGTTGCGGGCGGGTGGAATCTGCAAGGCGCCTCGTCGCGTGAAGCACCGTGGCATGAAGACATGCTCCGTTTCGATCTCGACCAACCGGAAGCGGGATGGCAAACGGTTCCCGGTCCGGGCTACCTCACGCGTGCCGCGTCACTCGCCGCACATGACGGCAAGATTTATCTGTTCGGCGGAATCCAACAACGCGGCATCACGCGGAAGGTTTCCGTTTACGATCCGAAGACCGAAACCTGGACGGAAGGACCGGAATTGCGGCCCGACAGCCGCGCCGCTGGTTTTGCGACCAGTTCTTTCGCCGTCGGCGGCAAGCTGTTTGTGAGTGGGGCTTCGGGCGTCGTCTATCGCCTAGCCGACGACGGGTCCGCTTGGGACGTCCAAGACCGCCTGGTGTATCCGCGAATGTTCCATCGCTTGCTGCCCGTCGGCGAAGATCGTTTAATCGCTCTCGGAGGTACCGGCTCCGGTGGTTCCGGCCGCATGGCGGTTGTCGAATCGCTAAACGTCAGCTCGGACCTTTCCAACGCCGGAAAGCTCGTCAAGTGGTCTGTCCCCTACGAAGGGCGGGCCAAGCACAGCCAATCACTGGTCCCCGTCGGAAACAAGCTTTACGCGTTCGGTGGTAACGCAAGCTGGAAGCCGCACGACTTCCGCGCCGAGTCGTTTGTTGACGAAGCATTCTGTTTCGATGTGGCAAAACGAAGTGTGGAGAAGCTTCCGAAGATGCCCAAGGCGCTGCAAAACGCGATGGCTGTCTCGCATGACAAGAACAGCGAGCACAGCACGATCGTGTTGGCCGGCGGCCTCGGAATTGGAGAGGACGAAACGTTCGGCGCGCTGGCCAACGTTTTCGAGTTCGACCCCGAAACGGATTCCTGGATGACTTCACAGAGCCTTCCTTCCGCTCGCGGGATGGCCTCGGCCGTTTCGCACGATGAAGCCATTTGGATGTTCGGCGGAAGCGGAAAAACGCACGGACTTAAATCCTCCATCTTGCATTGGTGGGGTGACGATTCCGCAATCGGATCACTGCCGAACGTTGAAGTGCCCAACTCACGTCGATCGTTCGGCGGTGCCGTGATCGGTAATGAGTACTTCATGGTCGGCGGTCTCGGTGGAGGTGTGTCGATCGAAGAGTCGACGGACGTTTTCGACTTCGAAACACGCGAGTGGCGAAGTGCCGCATCACCGATGATTTCACGCGTCTTTCCGACAACTTGCGTTGCTGATGGAAAGCTGTATCTGTTCGGTGGCTTTAGCAACGAAGGCGGGCACTTCGAAGAGTCGCCGTCTTTGGAATGTTACGACCCCGAAACCAACAAGTGGACCATGTTGGCCCACGAGATCCCCGGAATCGACGCCTCCATGCGTTTGATCAACATGCGTGGTCGATTGTTGTTCTTCGGAATCGATCGAGACCGAGAAGGATATGCGAACTTTGTGTTGTTTGACCCGGCCCCGACCGCTGAGCCGACCGAAGTTGCCGGCATGAGTTTTGCCCGCCGGTCGGGAGGTGGCGATGCCGAGCGGAACGCGAAAATGCTGATGCGCCGTGACACGGACAAAGACGGAAAGCTCAGCGCCGCCGAGTTAGGCTCGCGAATGGCGAAGTTTGTCGAGCGAGCGGACAGTGACGGCGACCAATTGGTGTCGTTCATCGAGGCGAAAACGGTGATGGAAGCCGATGAAAAGGAGGCCGCCGCATCTGCTGACGCTGCGGCGGATGACGATCAAGAGTCGGAAACGACCGACGAGAAAACCCAAGCGGAATCAAACGAAACGGAGGTCACCGCCGAGCAGGCGCAAGCGGCAGCCGATGCGGCACAGCGCGAAGCCGATGCCGCTCAGCGGGCTGCGGATGCCGCACAACGCAAGGCCGACAAAGCCCAACGACTCGCCGATTCCCTCACCAAGTGAGGACCGCGAGTCGCCAATCGAGTCACACCTTCACCTCTAAAACTAACATCAACATGAGATTTCTTTTTGCAATGGCGTCGATGCTGCTGCCCGCGATAGCGTCAGCGGTGGAAACCCACCGGTTCTATCACGAGAATGTTCTCGGCACCTCATTTGAATTGGTCGTTCGCGCCGACTCGGCACGTGCTGCCGCTGAATTCGAGACGTCGGCGTTACATGAAATCGATCGTCTCGATGCGATTCTTAGTCGCTATCGGAACGACAGCGAGTTGACGCAGTGGCAGACGATGAAGGTGCACGAGGTGTCACGCGACCTCGCCGAGGTGCTCGAAATCGCCGATCGCGTTCGGCAGCAGACCAACGGTGCCTTTGACGTCCGTGCCGAAGCGATTCGACGGCTTTGGGTCGAGGGTGACGGCAATACCGATGAACGACGCCAAGCCCTCGCGGCGACGCTTCGCAAGTCTCCTTACAGTGTCTCCAATAACCGGGTTCAGCGAAACGACGAACTGCCCGTCAGCTTGGACGGCGTGGCAAAAGGATACGTGATCGATCAGGTCTGCAGCCTTTCCAGGAAGGTTCCCGGCATCGAGGGCGTTTTGGTCAATATCGGCGGCGATCTTCGCGCGACCGGCGACGTAAGTGGACTGGTGGGGATTGAGAATCCTCGTTTACCGGCGATCGCAGCCGATGCACTCACCCATGTCGAAGTCGCCGGCTCGGCAATTGCAACCAGCGGTGGCTATCGTCGACAGGTCAAGACGGTCGATTCGAGCGTATCGCACCTGTTTGATCCTCGAACCTGCTTGCCGGTCACGGGGGTTTCGAGCGTCTCGGTCATCGCACCGACCGCCGCCGAAGCCGACGCATTAGCGACGGCCCTCTCGGCCATGTCGCCGAATCAAGCTCAGGCACTCGCCGACCAGATGGAAGCGGTCGAATGTTTCGTGGTAGATGCAGAGGGCTCGGTAAAACGCTCGGCGGGATGGCCGACCAACACGCAAGCGACCACCCTGGTGGCGGATAACAAGGATGCGACAAGCAAAAGCGGTCTGCACGTCTGGTTCAAACTCAATCGCCCGGAAGGTCGTCGTTACCGCCGACCCTATGTCGCCGTTTGGCTCGAGGACAAAGACGGATTTCCGGTGAAGACATCCGTCCTTTGGATGCAGACCGAACAGCCCGGACCGCGATGGCATCGCGATCTGACTCGCTGGTTCCGGAATGATCGCATGCGGCTGTTGGTCGAGGACACGAGCCTGATCGACACCGTCTCGGGAGCCACGCGAGGTCCTGGCGACTACGAAGCCCACTTCGATGGCACCGACAACAATGGAAAACCTCTCGATCCGGGGACCTATACGCTCTGCATCGAAGCGGCTCGGGAACACGGGACCTACAAGATCATTCGCAAGAAGTTTGACTGGGGAACCGCATCGATTGAAAAGACCGAACTGAAGGGCAACCTCGAAGTCAGCGAAGCGTCGTTCGAATTCAAGCCCAGCGAGCAAACGAGCGAGGGCTAAGCTCACTTTCGAACGCATTGGTCGGCGTGATTCACTTTGGCCTTGAGAAGTTCCACGAGCAACAACGCTCGTGGAACCGTTGGCGAGAAACGGCCGGTCTCTATTCGCGGTCCCCACCCCTGCCGCAACGACCTCAGTAACAGCGATGTCAGAACGGAGAGTCAAGAAAGGCAAACAGCTCTATCGAAAGAGTGCGGCGGCGTTTAGGTGGCTGCACATCTACCTGTCGATGCTGGGCTTTGCCGCGTTGATGTTTTTTTCCTTCACCGGAATCACACTCAATCATCCGACGTGGTTCGGGGCGAGCGAACAAAAGATTGAGGACAGAGCGGGCCAGCTCACCATGAGCCTGTTAGCCGAACCCGTCGACAAGCTGGAGATTGCCGAGACCATTCGCGCGGAGCATTTGCTTCGTGGCCGTGTCTCCGAGTTCGAGGTCGATGAATACGAGTGCTTCGTCGTCTTCAAAGGCCCCGGCTACGCGGCCGATGTTTTTGTTGATCGCGAGAGCGGCAAATACACACTTTCGGAAATCACGAGCGGTCCGATGGCGGTGATGAACGATTTGCACAAAGGCCGTGACTCAGGAGCCGCCTGGGCGATTCTGATCGACGTGACGGCCGTGCTTATGATGCTGCTATCACTCTCCGGTTTCGGACTTCTGTTCTACCTCAAGCGTCGACGAGTTTCGGGGACGCTGACAGCGGTCCTGGGCACGGTCGCCCTCTTCGTCGTTTGGGCGATCTGGGTGCGTTGATCGAAGAACCAAGATATGTTCACTCCGATCCGACAACAGCCAAACGCGTGACACCTTTGTCAGTTCGTGCGTTTCCTGCGTGAAATGCAGCTTTCGAATTCTTTTTAAAACAGACGGACCAATATGAAATTCCATCGACAGACCTTTTTGGCGTGTGCCGTTTCATTGGCACTCGTCGGTTCGCTCACACTTCTTGGATGCAATACATCGCAGCCTGGCAGTAGCGGAAAATCGGGCGACACCAATCAACTAACGCTCATCGCGACGACCGGACAAGTCAACGCGGCATTGGCCAAGTTGACCGAAGGAACAGAGTGCGAAGTCACGCTGTTTTGCGGCCCGGGCGTGGACCCCCACTCGTTTAGTGCCAGCACGAACGACGCTCAAGCGATGCTCGATGCGGACGCAATCTTCTACAACGGGTTTCACCTGGAGGCAAAACTCTGGGAGGAACTGCACGATACGTTCGCGGACAAAGCGTGGGCGATGTCGAGTGCGTTTCCTGAAGAAGACCGACTCGACTGGGTGGAGGATGGCGAGATCGATCCCGAAGCACCGTTTGATCCACACATCTGGAACCACCTTCCTGCGTGGTCGAAGTGTGTCGAAGGGCTTGCCAAGCGGCTTGGAGAAATCGATCCCGACAACGCTTCTGTCTACGATCAAAACGCTGCTGCCTATGTCAAGGAAATTGAAGAGACGCACAAATGGGCGGAAGAACAACTGGCGTCGCTGCCCGAGGATCGTCGTGTAATCGTCAGCGCACACGACGCCTTTAAGTACCTCGAGAAGGTCTACGGGGTGAAGACGACGGCCGTCCTTGGAATCGGAAATGATCCCGAAGCCGACATTCAAACCATGCAAAACGTTGCGAAGCAGATTTGCGACGAAAAGATCCCCGCGATCTTTTTGGAGTCGATCACCAATCCGAAAGTCACCACGGCGCTTCAGGAGGCTTGCTCCGCACGTGACTGGGACGTGAAGATCGTCGACAAACCGCTCTACTCCGATGACTTGGGTGAAGAGGCTCCGCAGAATACATTCTTGGGAGCCTTTCGTTCCAACATCGAGATCATTTGCGAGTCGCTGAAAGAGTAATCCTGGGATGGCAGAACCCCGCGCCGCGATCGACGTCGAAGGATTGACGGTCGCTTATCACTCCAAGCCTGTGCTTTGGGATGTCAGCCTGGAGATTGCCAGCGGCGTCTTGATGGGACTGGTGGGCCCGAACGGCGCGGGAAAAAGCACTCTCCTGAAAGCGATCCTCGGCCTGGTGCGACCGCTCACCGGTCGGGTTTTGATTCAGGGGGCTCCGCTACAGCGCGACCGGCAATTGGTCGGTTATGTCCCCCAGCGAAGCACCATCGATTGGGATTTCCCGACAACGGTGCTCGATCTCGTCTTGATGGGAACCTACGGCCAACTCGGTTGGTTCGGCCGAGTGGGGCGCAAGCAGCGTGAGGCGGCACAAACCGCACTGGAGCGAGTGGAGCTGCAAGACTTTCAATCGCGCCAGATCAGCGAACTCTCCGGCGGTCAACAACAGCGTGCCTTTCTCGCCCGTGCATTCGTCCAAGATGCGCCGATCCTGTTTCTCGATGAACCGTTTGCAGGCGTCGATGTCAAAACCGAACGATCGATCGTCCGTCTACTTCATGAACAACGCGACGCAGGCAAGACGGTCGTGGTCGTCCAGCATGACTTGAACACGGTTGGTGAATACCTCGATCAAGTCACCCTGATCAACCGGACGATCGTCTCCAGCGGATCCGTCGAATCGGCATTCACGCCGGAGTTGATTGAGAAAGCTTATGGCGAGAGGCTCGTGTAGAGCCCTCGGGGTTCACCAAGATCATGCAGATTCTCACCGATCTATTCAGTGACTACACAACGCGAACGGTGCTCCTCGGTTCGATGGGTATTGGTGCCGTCAGTGGTGCCCTAGGCTGCTTTTCGTATCTGCGACGACAGAGCTTGATCGGTGATGTGGTCTCTCACTCGTCGCTACTTGGGATCATGGTTATCTTCTTGGTCAGCTATTGGTTGACCGGGGAAGGAAGCAAGTCGTTGTTTGTGCTGATCCCTGGTGCTTTGGCATCGGGAGTTGCCTCGCTGGTGCTGACGAGATGGATCGTCGACCGAACACCTGTTCGTGAAGACAGTGGACTCGGCACGATGCTCGCCATTTTTTTCGGCGGCGGCATTTTGCTACTCCGCTATGTTCAGCGTTCGTCGACGGTCATCCCGGGGCGTCGCGGACTCAAGGATTTTCTATTCGGCATGTCGGCTTCGATGACCCGCGATGACCTGATCATGATTGCGATCATCGGCGGGCTTTCCCTGCTTGCGTTGCTCGCGTACTGGCGTCAGCTCAAAGTCTTTACTTTCGATCCGCTCTTTTCGCACTGCCTTGGATTCAACACCCGCTTTCTCAGTCTGTTGTTGATCGTGTTGATGGTTAACGGAATCGTGGTCGGCATCCAATGCGTCGGCGTCATCTTGATGATTGCGTTGCTGGTGACACCGGCGGCGGCCGCGCGTCAATGGACAAGTTCACTTGGATCGATGGTGTTGCTGTCAGCCGTGTTTGGAGGAATGGCTGGCGCGGCAGGCTCGATCACAAGCTCATTGGTTTCGAAGCTGCCGGCCGGACCGGTGATTGTCTTGGCCGGCTGTGTGATCTTCCTCTTTTCAATCCTATTTGCCCCCCGACGTGGAATCCTGACGGTCAAACTGCTGCAACTTCGCGCCGCCGAGGAAAGTGATCTCGACGAAGGGCTGGCGTCATGAGTCTGATCCTTTGGACGATCGCGATCGCCGTTGTGACCGCGATCGCCTGTTCGCTCTGCGGAGCGTTGCTTGTCGTTCGTCGCGAGGCATTTGTTTCGGAGGGGCTGAGCCATGCGGTGTTGCCCGGGATCGTGGTTTCCTTCGTCATCTTTCGCGATCGAAGTTCGTTCGAGCTGATCGTCGCTGCGGCCGCGAGCGGGCTCCTGATGGTTTGGCTGGTGCATTTGATCTGCCGCTCTGGCCGGGTCGATCAAGACGCCGCGCTGGGAATCGTGTTTTCGGGCTTGTTCAGCGTCGGCGTGGTTTTGTCCAACATCAGGCTCCGCGACGTTCACTTTCATGCGAGTTGCATCATCGATGGCAACCTCGCTCTGGCTGGCCTTCGTTCATTCAAAGTCGGCGATCTATATCTTGGACCGACCGCGTTCGTTTCGATGTCGGTGATCCTTGTTTGCTTGGTCGCCTTCCTTTGCGTTTTCTTCAACTCATTGAAGTTGACGGCATTCGATGAGTCACTCGCGGAACTGGTCGGGCTACGGCCGCGAATCCTTCGCTTGATTTGGCTCAGCCTTGTTTCGGTAACCACTGTTGCGGCGTTCGAAACCGCGGGCACGGTTCTCGTTGTCGCATTGATGGTCATGCCGCCCCTATGACAGCACTCAACACGAGCATCCTTGCGAGGGAGTGCGTGAATAGGTTTGCCGTCGCGGCCGG
>JBCBOT010000057.1:0-33063 GCA_039821165.1 Planctomycetota bacterium
GTCGATCGTCTCCACAATCCCGTATGCCGGTGCCGCATTGACCGTGTAATCCGAACGGGTCAGCAACGCATTGAGCGCCGTGATCGTCCCGAGCTTGTCACGGTTATGAGCGCCAGCGTTGCCCTGGTTCGACTGGATGTACAAGACCGTCGACTCCACCACACCGTCGTCGTTCAAGTCCACATGACGCACGCGTTCCACATCGATCGTGTGACCCACAATCTCGATGTGGTCGCCTTCCTCACGACTGAAGTCCTCGATCACCTCGTTGCCGATCCGTTCCGCCCAGTGGTCGTGAACGTTGTCGTTTTCACCAGCGACACCGTGCCAGTGAATCCGTCGATCGTCACCAACGTGCTTCAAGATGATGTCACGCTTCGCAGCGATCAGTGTGCGGAAGTGAAAAATGTCCGCCCCGCCGCCGCCACGAAGGACATCGTCTGCTTCGATCGGTTGGCCCGCGAAGTGTGTTCGCGTCTCCGGGTCGATCTCGCCATAGGGATCATCCTCGACCGGATCGTAGTCCTGATAGATTCGCGGCTCGCGTCCATCGGCAAAGCTGTAGAGAATGTCGTTCCCATCCCCGCCGACTAAACGGTCTTCTCCGTGGCCGCCGGCGAGAACGACGCCCACGTCGCTGCCGACGATCAAGTCATCGCCGTAGTCACCGACCACGCTCGTCACGCCGGGGTACTGATTGAGGTCCAGTGTCTCGCCAGCGAGCGTCCCGTACAGGACACCGTCTTCCACGAAAGGCTCCGTCGGATCGACCGGAGGATCCAGCCCCGCCAATTCACGGACTTCGGCTCGCGTCATTTGAGAGTCGAACACCGTGAAGTCACTCAGCGTGCCTTCGAAGTGGTCGCGTGCCGAGTCGGGATTGTCAGGAGTGCTGCTCCAGCCATTGGCACCGATGAGCAAGTCTTCGGTGTTGAACTCCATCGTTTGAAAGAAGTCGGTTTCCCAATCTTGAATCGCACCATCGAGATACAGCCAAAACCCGTCGGGCCCGAAGGTCACCGCCAAATGATACTCCTGACTGGGGACGATCGAGTCGGAGAGCGTTTGAACGGTTTCACTCTTACTGTCGCTTTGGAAGCGTACTTTGAGCTTGCCGTTTTCGACCAATGCCGTCAGGTGTCCACCGTCGCCGTAGCCCGAGGCATCTTTGGAAAACAACGCGTTGCGACCGCTGACATCATCCGCCGTGAACGACAACGAGTACGTGCCTTCAGAGAGTGCCAAATCGTCCGAATGACGAATCGTAATATGCTCGTCTCGTTGCCCCGTGAATTGAAGGTCTCCGGGCAACTCGAACACAACGCCCGAGGCGTCGGGCGCGGATACCGTGACGGTCACCTGGGCTGATGCGGACAGTCCGGACGAATTCTCAACCGTGTAGGTAAACGTCTCCGTGCCAAGGAAGCCATCTGAAGACTGATAGCGGAGACGATTAGCTTCGATTGAGACCGATCCGCCCTCGGACGCCGGCCCGACCTCGATCACGGTCAAGAGAGAGTCCTCGTCGATCTCCTCCTGATCGTTTGCCAGCACATCGAGAATCGTTGTACGTCCCGTGGTGACCGTGAAGTCGTCGTCCACCGGTTCGGGTAGCTCGACGTCCTCAAAGAGACGAACGTTGGAGTACACACTTTCGCCGTTCGCGTCTCCCGCATCATGATCGTTGGCGAACACCAGATATTCGAACTCGCCCGTGAAGAACTCACCTACGGGAATTCGGTACTGGATCGTTTCGGGAGCGGCGGTCGCGTAGTTGTTGAAGGACTGAAGCCCCCAACGTTGCGTTCCGTACAGTTCGAAGAGTCGACGCCGCGAAAGCTGCAAGTCATCGTCGAAACCGATCCCATGGATTTCACCCTGCTCACTACTTTGAAAATCAAACTCGAGGACCGTTGCAGGGGTGACATCGTATGACAGTTCAATGGCTTTCCAGGTGTTGCCCTCGAGACGCACGGTACTCCCGGAGTCTTCGATTGTCGCCGTGCCGCCGGCATCCTGATTGCCACCATAGGAGAGCAGATCGACGGACCCGAAGTCGATATCCGCGGCCAGCATCGCCCGCCGCTCGAGGGTTTCGACAAGGCTCCGTCGATGTCTCCGTTTCAGTTTTGGTTCGTTGGTTGCGTACCGGTAGCGCAGTTGATTTCGTGATGCAAACATGTTTTTCGTCGTGAAAGAGAGGCGATGAGAGATCGAACGCTGATTTCGCGCGCAGCGGATTCCGTCCGCGCGTCGAAGTTGGCTTCGTCTGCGAGAGCGTTCGAGCGAACAACGACCGCCTATGGATGCGCGCTCGAAAACGAGATCCGCATCCCCTGTCGATCTACCCGAAAGAGCTCTGGGGCGTTCTTGCCCGGAAGAGTTTCAACAGCGACCGTTCGCTAGTCGCCGGCAAGAGGTTGCCAAGAAGGTGGCGGCTGCGAAACTGAACATCGGGTTCTTTCGCGAGAAATCAACCAAAGCAGCCGGGCCAGATTGATAGCTTTTTGCTCCTGTCGCAGGGCTAACACGGCACGACTGTCGATCCGAGTCGGAGATGACTGCGGATTCCCCCCGATGAATGCATCAGTTGGACGCTTCATCGTTCAATCCTAGTAGTGAGAAGAAAGGATTCACTTCTTTAAACCCAACCCTTCGGCGGTCTGGCGATCCGAATAGTTCGGACCCATGACTTTGCGTCCCACGCTCACGCGTGGTTTGCCTTTCTCGAGGTGAGCTGCGTTGGGGGCGGGCGAGGCAAGAGGTGATTGACCAACTCAAAGATATGCTACGTTCGCGGGGTTGTCCCTCAAAGTCTTGAGAAGTCGCGACATCTTCTTGTCGCATTGTTGGCGTTTCGATCTGGTCCGCCACCCATTTTGCAGTCGGTTTCGCCTGCAACCTCGCCCGAAGCACACACCAAAAGAAAAACGCCCACGTCGAGAGACGCGGGCGTTTCATGAATTTCAGACGTTCGAAAGAACTACTGGTTGAGTTGCTCTTCGATGGTCTCGCTGTTGGCCTTGGTGCCCAAAGCACCCCACAGACCGAACGGGCTCTTTTGACCAGGAGCTTGGACGCCGGTTCCGAAGCGGTGGACGGTACCACCGCTGGAGTTGCCAGCTTCGATCGAATCGGTGATGAAGACGACAGCACCGTCGCTCATCAGGATGTGACAACCGCCTTGGTGTTGGCTACTCGGGGGAAGCATCCCTTCGCCAGCCCAAGAGTTCCATGCACACAGTTCCGCGTTGGGCGGAAGGATCGTGTTCATGTTCGTGTTGACGCTGAGGCTGCTACCCCAAGCGAAACCACGAGCGAGGAATGAAGGTCCAAGGTCGGCACCGTCAGCCCAGTTACGGGGACGTTGCGGGTCGATGCTGCCACGGCAGAAGGTCGAGTTGTCGAGCGAAGCGCTGATGTCAGCAAGACGAACTTCGTGAGCGTGGGTACGGATATCTCGCTCGCCGAGGTCGGTTGCGATTTCGCCACCCATGATGGTGTTTGCAAGACCATCGAGGATGTCACGGAACTTGGTCGTTTGACGCGGAACGAAGACACCACGGCCAGAGGCACGCAAGTAGATCGAGAGAGTCGAAGCGAACTGACCGGTTTGCGGATCGTTCAGCGGGTAGTAAGGAACACCCGTTGCGTGCCAATCCCACGCGTCGCCGAGGCAAGCAGCGTAGTTGGTACGTCCCATCGCAGGACGTCCGTTACCCGGATCGCTAGGGCAGCGAAGGGTCGGGATCTGCGTCATCCAAGGACGGTAGTTCGTGTTCGGCGGCAACGTACCAGTGGTGTACGCCGAAGGGGTCGGACCCATTGCGGGCCAAGGTCCACCGACGGTTCCAGGAACTCCGGTGAGCGGGGTGTCGGGAGCGGTCAGGTCGAACGTGCTCGGGTTCGCGATTTCTTCCCACAGAGCTTGTTGCTCCATGAACGGAAGCAGACCGACGAACACGCTGAGCGACTGCTTGTTGGTCAAGCGGTCCTCGATGCGGTAATCCGAGGTGTCCTTACCGGTACCAGCACCTTGACGCGGCAGCTCTTTGTACGCGGAGTGGTAGTTGTGGAACGCCAAGCCGATCTGCTTGAAGTTATTGCTGCAGCTCATTCGGCGAGCAGCTTCACGTGCCGCTTGAACGGCAGGCAGCAGCAGGCCGACCAAGATGCCAATGATTGCGATCACGACTAGCAATTCGACTAGCGTGAAAGCGTTACGACGAGAACTCTTCATTTGATGCCTCAAACAAAAGAACAACGAAACAAAACAATGGGTTACAGGTTTGGGAGGATGGGGAGTCGTTAGCGGGTGCTTCGACCGGCTGTTTGCAGCTCGTCCTTGAGACCTTCCATTTCTTCCTCTTGTTCAGCGGTCAGTTCGCCAGGCTCGACAACGGAATTGTCAGACCCACAGCCACCAGCAGTGAAAAGAAAAGCGGTGGCCAAAAGAATAAGTGCGGTGAAACGTCGAAAACTTTTCATGTGACGTGCAGATTGAATGAATGGAACTTGTGAGAGAGGGGCGCTACTAAACCGAAGAGTGATGTCGATCGGCGAGGCCGGTGGCGGGACGCGTTTTTACACGCGGGGTTACTAAGAGAACGGTCTCAACGGCGTCGATACTCATGGGAAGCAGCCGATTTTCAAAACCGAAGTCTAAAATTGAAATCACTCTTGACGACTCTCAGAGCTTCGGTTTCAGCGGTTGGCGTCGAACGTATCTGTACATCGCGCAAGTGTCAACGAATTCGTTGTCTAAAAATTAACTTGTTCGCGAGATTCTAGTTGCATCGTGTGGGACGACTCTAATCGCGGTCCCGGGCCCACCCGGGATCGCCGGTCAAGTTTGGCGACCGTCCGCCTTGGTCTTACTCAACCCGAGTGAGCCTCCGCCGTGACTCACTGCACTGAGTCTAAGCACGACATCGGCGTTTGTGGATGAGAGATTTCCAAGGTTTTTCGTAGGCGCTTTCACAAACACCTTCGTCCGTTACAGCGGTCAAGCCTTCGACATTAAGCCTTCGAAAAAACTCACCGTCAAAGGACGCGGGGACAGAGGCGGACTCCCGCACCTCAAAAACATCGGCATCAGTCAACGCCGTAGCGTAACCAGATCGCTCGAAGAACGATGACTCGAACGCGCAAAACGATCCGCAAAACACTGCGTCGGCCGACCGCCAGGCATCAAAACGCAAGACTCGAATCACCCACCAGGGGCATTTCCTATCCAACCATTCAGGTCTGATTAATATGATAAGCCGCTCGTGATCGTTAGCAGCGTTATGAATGTCACTAGCGAGGCACCAGTACTTGGTGTGTGGAGGGGCGCTCGCCCGCCGGCTCCCCAAATCGCACCTCGACACAAAAAGCTCCCGCCGAAATCGACGGGAGCTTCACGTTTAATCAGAAGCAGTCAGTACTGATTGCTTACGGCTGCGGCTGCTGGCCGAAAATGAACATGGCGCCTCCGCCGACCGGCTGATTTCCTTGGTAGGTGTAGCCTGCCTTCAGTGCCTGTTCGATTCGCTCCTTCGCCTCCGTCAAGTGAGAGAGCGAGTAGTCGTCCATCTTGCCGGAGCACTTCTTGAGTCGGAACTCGACCTTGTCCGAAACCTTCCTCAGGTGCATCCGCGCGAGGTTGGCGATCGGTTTGTAGGCCGCAGTCCGATCGTTGGACTCGAGCACGAGATCGATCAACCGTTGCAGATGCTCGCGCTGAAGACTTCGACGCAGCGAACTGACCATCGGTGCGCGATTGCTTCGATTCTCTGGGCATTCCGAATCCAACTCACTCCAAGCCGAATCGCTTACTTTGTCCAGCAATTCCGGCAGCGTGAGGGTGTCCTGATCCGCGGGCAGTCTCATTTCGTTGTCGTACACACGGCGCAGCGTGGTCGGGTTCATCAACCAAGTTAATGCCGAAGCTTGAAGTCCGAGCACACGATCATGGACGGGCCACGTCGCCTCACTCGAGACCCCGAATCCACCACCATCGATCCATGACTCCGCAGTCATTCGCTCAAGCAATTCAGGCGTCAAGCCATAGGCTTCGTCATAAAAGGTTTGTTCGATGACGAAGTCCAACGCGGCGCGCTGCTGTTCGGCGGGAACGACTTCGACCGGCGGTCGATCGCCGGGGTCGCCTTTCTTGTCCCGATTGACGAACGCACCACCGACCCAGTTGGACATCATGCTGGCCGCACGAGTCTGCTGCGACAGCGTCAACTCGTAGCCTCGACGCGCCTTGGCCCAGCTATCACCTTCTTTGACGAACTTCTCGAGGATTCGCTCGCGATACAGCTTCACGAGCTTGATCTGCTCCTCTGCGTAATCGAGCGGATCCTTGGCGAAGTCATATCGACGAGCGAGCGGGTCCGGCCCACTGGTGTCTTCGTCGGTCGCGAACTGCAACTCGGGTTCACCGCAACGTTGCAACAGTTTGGCGAGAGAACCCTCGTCGAGCGTGTAACCGTATTCGATTGCCCAAAAGTCGTAGGGACCGATATCGGTCATCGCATAATCGCCTTGGACCTCACCGCTCTCATAGCGAAGGTTGATCGGCGAGTAATCCATCACCGATGCGGTCAAGGTTTTGTTTTCCTTGACTTCCTTGCTGTTGATCTCGTCGAGTGTGTAGAGCGACGATGCTTTGAAGTTGTGACGTAATCCGAGCGTGTGCCCGACTTCGTGAGCGACCAAGTCGGCGAGCAGCGGTCCGACGAACCAATCGGGCATGCCGTCGAGCATGTCCGCATCGTCCTTCTCGTCGGCTTCCTTCTCGTCTTCGTCGTCCTTTTCGTCGTCGCCTTCCTCGTCAGCGTCGTCCTTATCGCCATCTTCGGCGTCGTCTTCATCCTCATCCGACTCGCCTTCCTTCTCGTCGTCTTCTTTCTTTTCGTCCTCGTCGTCCTTCTTTTTGACAGCGTCCTTGTCGTCGAGCATCATCAGCGCCCAATCCATCCGCGCGAGCGCCAAATCAATGCTCCGGGCTCCCGCGGCCATGCAAAAACCGTTCTTTTGGCTCAGCTGACCCAGCAGACCGTCGTACTCGTCATCACCCAACAAAGACGCGTCCGTCGCAGCCATTCGGTAACCGGCGAACGGTTTTTGAGCTTCACGAAGAATCGTTTCGCGAATCTCATTGTGACGTGAGGGCGCCGTCATTCGCAGGCGAGGATCCCAGCGTGGATGCTCGCTCAACCACGCCAATGTTTCGGGACTCGCGCCCTCCATCGCGAGGCGCGGCATCAAATCGTCGTACTGGAAATTGAAGTGCCGAATCCAACCGTCGGTCAGGATCACGTCGGCATCTAAGATCTCGCCGGTCATCGGATGCACCCGGCTCGGTCCGATCGCGGTGCCGATATCGTTATTCAACCAACGGATGAAGTTGTAGCGGACGTCTTCGGGGTCCAACTCCATGTAGTCGCCACTCGCTGCGTCTTGGTAATAAACCTCGATCGCGTTGACGAAACCGACTTTCTCGAAGGCTTTGTTCCAGTACTCAACGCCTTCACGAATCCAGCGTCGATAGCGGACCGGCGTCGTGTGCTCGACGTAGAACTTGATCGGCTTCTTCGGCGGACTCAGCTTGAGCTTCGGATCACGCTTCTGAAGATTCCATCGATTGATGTACCGAATCGTGGTCTCGTCGTCGGTGTATTTGCTGAGGTCTGAAAAGGTCGTCGTGAAATAGCCGACACGCTGATCCGCTTTCCGCGGCTTGAATCCGCTCGAAGGGCTCGGTACTTCGCTGAACGAGTAGTGCAACGTTTGGAATTGACTACCGGCGCCAACAACCTCGATCGCGATCTCCACGTTCGTTGGGAAAACTTTGACCGACTTGAGGCTCTTGATTCGCGAGTTTGTGATCCGCACCGAACGTCCGAAGAACGTGCTTGCGTTACCGATCAGGAGGGAATCCAAATCGATCACCGGCCCGCCACTGGGGCCCTTGGCGACGATTGGAATATCGAGCAGGACTTGGTCTGTGAAGAGCCGGCTCACGGAAGCCTTGGCTTCGGCCTCGCCCGTCGCTCGAATGGTGAGGTTCGGCGCGATCAACGCCAAGCGATCGTCATACTGCCGCCATTTGACGACCCAGTCTCCCGATTGCAGTCCGGCGTATTGGTCGCCACTGCTCAACGTCAGCGCGATGAAGTAACTCTTGGTGGCGAAGTTCTTCGGCAACTCGCCAAGGAGTTGCGCGTCCTTCTTTCGCTGCCACAAGCGGAAAAAACCTCTCCGCTGTTTGATGTCGGAGACGCCGACTTCCTCGTAGCCCTCGGAGATCTTGTCGAACGGGGGTGGGACCGCAGATACCTGGCCCAGCGGGCCAAACAGGCAAAAAACTACGGCAAAAACTGCAAGTCGTTTCATACCAAACACTCGAACGGGTAGACACGAAGAATGGTGAAGCGTAGCTCACGCTTATGGAGGGATTCCGTCGGGGTTGGCCGCCGGCGAGCCGCGATTCACGCCCGCAAAACCTTCCCAAACGGAACGCTCGATTGTAGCCGTACTACCACCGTTTGCTCCACTCGCCGACGACGGAATCACAACCTCGATGACCGCTTTGACCGGTCGTGCGGGCCGCGAACCCACGCACGTCGCTCATTGACGCGTTTACGGTCCGCATCAACAATCGGTAACAGTCCAGACGACGGCCGCTTCCTCTCCCGCCAACGCACCGGATGCCAATGAATCCTCTCCAACAACAAGACGCCCCGATCTGGGATGCCATCCAGGCCGAGGCGACTCGCCAACGTGACGGTCTCGAGCTCATCGCCAGCGAGAACTACACCAGCCAAGCGGTGATGGAAGCCGCCGGCAGTGTCCTGACGAACAAATACGCCGAGGGCTATCCCGGTCGACGCTATTACGGCGGCTGCGAACACGTCGACGTCGTGGAAACCCTCGCGATCGACCGCGCGAAAGAGCTTTTCGGTGCCGATGCGGCCAACGTCCAGCCTCACAGCGGTTCCCAAGCCAACACGGCGGTCTACCTCTCGTGCCTCAAGCCCGGCGACACCGTCCTCGGTTTGGACCTCGCTCAGGGCGGCCATTTGACGCATGGCATGAAATTGAACATCAGCGGCCAGCTGTACAACTTTCTCTCCTACGGCGTCACGAAAGACACCCATCGGCTCGACTTCGATGCGATCGCGTCGCTGGCACGCGAGCACAAGCCGGCACTCATCGTCGCCGGAGCCAGCGCCTATCCGCGCGAGATCCCCCACGAAAAGTTTGCCGAGATCGCCAACGAAGTCGGCGCCAAGCTGCTTGTGGACATGGCCCACTACGCCGGCCTCGTCGCCGCGGGCATCCACAACAGCCCCGTTCCGGTCGCGGATTATGTGACCACGACCACGCACAAAACACTGCGTGGCCCTCGGGGCGGTTTGATCCTCTGCAAGGACGAACACCTCAAACTGATCAACCGAAACGTGTTCCCCGGAACCCAGGGCGGACCGTTGATGCACGTCATCGCCGGTAAAGCCGTTTGTTTCCAAGAAGCACTTTCGACCCACTACAAGACCTACGCTCAAGCCGTGGTCGACAATGCCAAGGCACTCGCCGAGACGCTTGCCGGTTCGAGACTCCAACTGGTCAGCGGTGGTACCGACAATCACCTAATGCTGGTCGACGTTACCTCACTCGGATTGGGCGGCAAGAAGGCGGAGACCGTCTTGGACGAATGCGGAATCACGGTCAACATGAATATGATTCCATTCGATACCCGCAAGCCGATGGACCCGTCCGGCATCCGAATCGGGACTCCGGCGCTGACCACCCGCGGCATGGGCACCGAAGAAATGCGTCGCGTCGGCGAATGGATTCACAGTGCACTCGCGGATCACGAAGACGCGGCGTTGCATCAGCGAATCCGCGGCGAGATTCGTGACATGTGTGCAAGCTTCCCAGTCCCAGCGGACCTTGAGCCCGTCGCCGGCTGATCGCTCCCACTCCCGCTGGATATCCGAAGAGAACCGATGCCTGAGAACGCGCCGCGTATCCTGATCGCTGACGACAACGTCGCCAACCGTGAACTGCTCGAAGCCTACCTCGTCGAAGTCGATTGCGAAATCGAAACCTCGGTCGATGGACAGGACACGCTCGACAAGGTCGAAAGCTTCCAGCCGGACCTCGTTCTCCTCGATGTCATGATGCCCAAGCTCAGCGGGTTCGAAGTTTGCAAAAAGATCCGCGAGAATGAAGCGACCCGTCAGATCATGGTTCTCATGGTTACCGCGCTCAATGAACTCGGCGACATCGAACGCGCGGTTGCGGCCGGCACCAATGACTTTCTTGCCAAGCCCGTCAAGAAGATCGAACTGCTCAAACGTGTTGAAAACATGTTGAGCTTGAAAGACGTCAAAGACGAAAACGAGCGTCTTCGACGTTACATCCAGTCGATGGAAGACCAGCAGGGTCCGAAAGCGTCGGCTTAGAGAGATTCAAGACGTGCCTTCGAAGGGATCGACACGACGCAGCTCAGAAGCTCGTCGCACCGGCCCCACTAGCGAAGGCACCGGTGCGGGTTGTGAGAAACGCCGGGGCGGAACAGAACACACCTGGTGACTCTGTTCGTCTCCTCCGCCCCTGGCTCACGCGCAGCGACTCAGGATGCCCGAGATCACCAAGTCTGCTGACTCAGTTCCGGGTAGCCTTCGTCGGTGTCGCCGACCTTCTGCTTGAGCGCACGCAACTGGTGCCTCAGTGTCGACAACGATTCGGCATATTCCGATTCGTCGATCACGTTCGTCATCTCGTGCGGGTCTTTTTCCAGATCGTAAAGCTCCCAATGCGGTGGCGTCGGTTTCTTGACCGCGCCCGGCGCATCGAGCGGCATGCCGTAGAAGTAAATCAACTTGAATCGCTTGGTGCGGATCCCGAAGTGCGCCGGGTTGTCATGGTGCGCCATGTGCATCCAGTAGCGATAATACGTCGCCTTCGGCCAATCGCTCGGTTCTTCACCACCCTCGAGTAACGGCACGAGACTGCGACCGGGCATGAAGTCCGGCTGCTCGGCACCCGCGACATCCAAAAGTGTCGGCGCGAAATCGACGTTATTGACCAGAGAATCGACCTTGGTGCCCGCTTTGATCGACTTTGGATACCGAACGATGAATGGCATCCGTAGTGACTCTTCATACATCCATCGCTTGTCGATGTAGTCGTGTTCGCCAAGCATGAATCCCTGATCGGCGGTGTAGAAAATGATGGTGTTTTCGAGCTCTCCCGTCGAACGCAGGTGATCGATCAACCGTTTGATGTTGTCATCCAATCCGCGCACGGTCCGCAGATACTTTTTCAGATAGCGCTGATAGGACTCGCGCTTGTACGCTTCGTCGCCGAGACCTTTGTCGACGAACATGTGGTCGCCCATGTTTCGACGCGTATTTCGTTTACCAACCGAAGTTCCGTACGCAGGTGCACCAATGGGGCCGTGCGTTCCACGTTCCCAAAGACTCTCCGGCTCGGGAATGTCGACGTCTTTGTACAGCCAGTCGTACCGCTCGGCGTTTTCAAAATTGTCGTGCGGAGCCTTGAAGTGGTGCATCAAGAAGAACGGCTTGTCCTTGCTACTTCGTGACTTCAACCATTTGAGCGACAGATTCGTAATCGCGTCGGAACTGTGGTTGGAATCGTAGCCGCGAAACGTGAACGTGTTGTTGGGCCACGCCTCTTTGCCACGGATTCGAAACACCGGATTGAAGTACCAGCCTTGGCCCGGCAGCACGCTGTAGTAGTCGAATGCTGCGGGCTCGGCTTTGAGGTGCCATTTGCCGATCATCGCGGTTTCGTATCCCGCTTGCTTGACCAACCGAGCCAAGTGCTGATTCTCCGGATCGATTCGGCCGTTGAGCGTGGTCACGCCGTTCTGGTGGGAATACTGCCCCGTCATCAACGTCGCACGACTCGGCGTGCAGATCGAATTGGTACAGAACACATTCGTCAGTAACGCCCCCTCGCGGGCGAGCGAGTCAAGTGTGGGCGTCGGATCGAGCTTGGCCAATCGTGAGCCATAGGCGCCGATCGCGTGAGCCGCATGATCGTCCGACATGATCCAAAGGATGTTCGGTTTCGAAGACTCGGCCGTGACCGACGTCGCCTGTAAGACACTCGCTAGCAGAAAGACCAGGAGGAGGATTGCGCGCGTCAGACTTGGGGAAGTGGTTTTCATGCTGCCTAGAAGTGCGTGTTCGGTTTCAAACCCGACAACACCATAGTCGACCACCCGTTTCTCGTCATTCCGCTTCGATCCACCAACTTTGGTACCGCTGAAACAACTGTTCTTCACGAGCGGTTCCGAGGGCTCGATACACGTCCCATGCCGGCTTGGGATTACCGAGCCGCTGTGTCGGCGAAGGCAGCCCGCGCAGACCAAGACGCAGCCCGCCTTCATTGGGATGGTCGACCGGTCGGTGATAGTCAAACGCGATGATGGACGGACACTCCCTGAGCTTATTCCACGTGTAAAGCAACGCGGCGCACTGGCGTTCCAGCGAGGCCGGATCGGTCTCATCCGCATGGAAGCCTTGCTCGCTACAAAGGACCGGTCGAACACGACCAGACGAATCCAACAGGTTCTGCTGTGACATGAATCGATCGAGCACCTGCAGGTTCTTGATCGTGATCAACGGCGTGTCAAAGTCGTCGCGGACCTGTTTGTCGTGCCATGTGCCCGACTCCCAAAGATTCTGAGGGTACGGATGGTAGGCGACGCCCCAAGCAAAGTCTCCTTCCAGACGGCTCAGTTGCGCCAAACGAAGCAACATCGCCCGCGGCGAGTAGGTCTTCCAGGGCTGGTTGTCGGACGTGTTCCAACGATGCGTCAACGAAATAAACACTTGGGCATCGGGATGTGCGGCCCGCATCGCGTGACTCGCCAGTCGCATCGAACGGATGTAGTGATCCAAGAAGACACCGAGTGGCTGTTTGCCCATGTTCGTCCATTGCCACCCATAGTCGACTTCGTTGTGGATGATCCAGTGGTCGATGGTCGCGATTTCACTGCTCGCACCAAATCGTTGCCCGAGCATCTCCAACGTCGCGCGGTAGATTTCCACCGAGTCCTCCTCCGTGAGGTTCGGCATCGCGTACGTACCGGCGACTTCGGCTTCGGGGTGAGCAAAGGGGCCAAAACCGGAACCGGAGCGCTGAATCAAAAGGATGCCCGCGACTTGGCCCGCGAGGTTGGATGCCGTTTGAACATCAGCCTCAAGCGCCCGGAGCCGATGCGTGTTGACATACCAACGCTGCTTGCGAATCTCGATCGGGTCATAGCCGGGAGCGGGTGATCTGCGGAGCAATCCGACAAGCGCGACATTGACCGATGCATGCCCCAATCCGAGTTCACCGAAGCGATCGTTCGCGAATCGCGTGGTGATACACGTCAATCCCTTGCGAACGTCACGACGGGGCTCCAACGGTCGACTCACGTGTTCGGAGTGTTGCTCCGGCGATGCCTGAAGCGGTTGCTCGTAGTGGGCCGGCGAAACCGATTCGAATCCGTCGCCGACTTGTCGGACCAACTGCCATCTCAACGAACGAGCACGAGCGGGCAAGCCTACGGTTTGAACACGCTGCTGAAGTGTGATCGGATGTCGCGTCGCTAACTCCGCGTCACTTGGTGGAGTCGCAGACACGGACCAATCGAAACGTTCGATGGCGAAAAGGTTTTCTGGTTTGCCACCCGCGTTCCATTCCAACGACAATTGAACGCGCTCTCCGGTGCGGGTCGCAAATCGGATTCGTGCGGGCCATTCGCGTTTCGTGTAGGCGTCGATCCGGCGCTTGAGTTCGAGCTTGGAGGCCCGTCGCTCCTCCGCATAGCGCTCTTCCTCAAGTTCAGCGTCGGTCATTGGGCGAATCACCATTTCACGAACCCGGAGCCGTACCCCCGGTTTGTTACCGAGGTCGAGTCGCACCGGCATCGGCGACGAACCATCAATCGAACCGAGCTTCGAAACATTGATCGAGTAAGTGGTCCAGCCCTCGGCGGGCGCAAGCGCCGGGATCGTGGTCGTTCGACTCGAACTCGGGGGGCGTCCCCAGCGCCATTCGAGATCGCGCACACCCTCGGGACAGGAATACTCGAACTCCAACATCCAGTCGCGCTCGCTCTTTGGAGCCGAAGGCAGCTCGAACCAGAAATACGGGTCGCTGCCCGATGTTCGAAATTCGACCTCAAGACCGACTTGCCTCACATCCAAATCGACGGACACGAAAGGTGAACTAAAGACCACCTCCCGTTTTCGCTGAGGCGGTTCGGCGACCGCTACGCGGCTGACAAGGGCAGCCAAAACGGCACAAAAGAGGGGTAAATGCAGCTCTTGCGGTGGAAAATATCGCATCAGGCGTCGATAGAGTTGGATGAATTCGCGAACGACCAACACATCTGATGTGGTGAGGTTTCGCGAAAAAAACTAGTTAAGTGAAAGTAAACCGCTTCAAACCGCTATAGTGGACCCGTTTGATCGTCAACATTCTCGATGGCAGTCCGCCATCTTCCATCCCCAGGTTTTTCTATGCGGAAGCTATTCGTACCCCTGTTCTCGTTCGCCCTCCTCTGTGCCGTTGGTTGTGAGCCGGCGAAGCAAGGAGAGCCAGTGGCAACCAGCGAGGATGATTTTGCCGCCTACGACGCCATGATGGCAGAGGCCGAGGCGGAGACCGCCGCGGAGGAAGCCGCCGACGGCGAGTGACGATACCCCCGAGCACCTTTTCGTTCTCTCATTCCCCGATTTTGAGGATTCCAATGTTTCGAACTCATTCGAGACGCCACGCATTCACGCTCGTTGAATTGCTGGTCGTCATCGCCATCATCGGCATTTTGGTCGGGCTTTTGCTCCCGGCCGTGCAAGCCGCGCGTGAAGCGGCGCGCCGCATGAGTTGCAGCAACAATTTCAAGCAACTCGGCCTCGCCGTTCACAACTACCACGCCGCATTCAAATCGCTCCCGATGCAGGGCACCGGTGCGACGAACGAAACCGAAAATAACTGGATGAACGCCGATGAGCCGGGTCCGATCGGTGGGCCCCCAGTCGGGTACACCATGTATCGGTTGAGCGCGCTGGTGGGCATCCTGCCCTTCGTCGAGCAGCAAGCCCTTTGGGAGGAGATTTCGAATCCCTCGCAAGATACCGCCAACGGTTGGAGCTGGCCTGCGATGGGGCCCTCGCCGGTCACGATTCGCTACCGTCCTTGGGCAACCGACATCCCGACGTATCGCTGCCCGAGCGATCCCGGAATCGGACTGCCGGCTCTTGGCCGAACGAACTACGGCGTCTGCACCGGTGACTCCACCGTTCGAGGCGCACTCGGTCCTGCGCGATTCCAAGGCAACCAGAGCCGCTGGCGCTATGGGGATGAAGCATGGTTGGCACGGCAAGTCCAAGCAAGCTGCCGTGGTTTCTTTGTTCCCCGAAACGAATCTCGATTCCGTGACATTCTCGATGGACTCTCCAACACCATCATGATGGGAGAGTTCTCGACTGACTTGGGCGATCGCCACATCACGACCGATCCGTCGACATTCAACTCGAACGACGGAGTCTGGGAAGGTCCAGCGTTGAATCCGAGCCACTGCGCGATCAACAATCAAATCGATCCAGAGCGTCCCCGTTTCTGGTCACCGAGCGCGTGCACCGCAGCCGGTTGCATGCCACGTTTGACCTGGGCCGGTGGCAAACGGGGTTATCGATGGGCGGACTTCTACCCGCTCTACAACCAAGTCAACACGATCTTGCCACCGAACCGCGAGTTGTGTTTGACCCGAGGCCACACATCTGACGGTGTCGTGCCTCCATCCAGTCGCCACCCAGGTGGAGCTCACGTCTTGATGGGTGACGGTGCTGTCATCTTCATGACCGACTCGATCGAAGCCGGTGACGCCAACCAGGGACCGATTTGGTTCCGCAACAACAGCTCGCAAAGTGTGCTACCGCCGGGTAGCCAAAGCCCATATGGCCTGTGGGGCGCATTGGGCACAAGAGCTAATGGGGAAACCATCGAAGAGCAATTGAACCAATAGTTCTTCGCCCCAGCCGCTTCCCGTTTGAGCCCCGTCCGAATCATCGGACGGGGTTTCTTTTTTTGAGAGGATGAAGCATGTCGAAGGCTCTCTTTTCAGCCCGAGCGGGACTACGCGGCACGGGTCGAGGCAAGTACTTTCGCGCATACTGGCCGTTAGGCCAACTCCAATTGAGCGCAGAAACGCTTGCGCTCAGTCTTCTCATCGCTCGCTGGGAGATTCCCGTCCACCACGTTCGAGCCATCCAACGGAAGCTCTTCTCACTCGAGATCACGCATTCGGCGAAGGAGACGCCGAACCACATCCGTGTTTGGGGGCTCGGCCTTTATAGCCGCCTCGCCCGGGTAATCGAAGAACACCAACTTGACATCGAAGTTCGGTGATTCGCCACGTCGTGCTTGGCCAGTCGCGATGGCGCTACGCGGGGCGGGGAAGGTTGGACCAGTGTCCTGATTCGTCGGTGCCGCGAACGTGAACGCCTTTTTGGCTCCACCCCAAATCGGCCCGGACGTCCGCCGCGCAGAAACGCAGCGTTAATCCGCATCTTCGCCTGGTCGACTCGTTGGCTTCGCTTCCGTGCAACAGCAAATCGGCATGGATCGAGCACTGCCCGGCTCGCAACGGATCATAGACGAGATGACCGTACTGCTCAGGATTCTCGATCGTTTGGTTCAGCACATTGTGCTCCGCCGAATCACTCGGCCGATACGTCATGTGCCCTTTGGTGTGAGACCCCGCGATGAACTTCATGCAAGCATTTTCCTGATCGGCATCATCGATCGCTAGCCAAACCGTAACCGCTTTGCTCGGCGACAAAGGCCAGTAGCTCGCATCTTGATGCCACGCGACCGCTTTGCCGTCGCCGGGCATCTTGCAAAAGAAATGTGATCCCCAACCGACCACATTCTCACCGAGCAAATCAGCGACCGGATCCACGATTCGCGGTTCGCGCAGCAAGTCGTAAACGGGACCGTATTTCAAGTGTGCCGAACTGATCGAATAACTATCGCCGCCTTTCGCCGTGACTTCCTTCAACAGGTCATCAAAGTATTGACGGATTTCGCCGATTTCCGATTCATTAAAAATATCAAGCGGCGCGACATACCCGTGTTCGTTGAAGTGGTCGATTTGATCTTTCGAGAGCACGGCCGGTTGTTCGACAACGCTTGGATGAAAACTCAAGTCGCGGTCGAGAGCGGCAAGTTCATCGTCCGTGGGGATCATCGCAAAGTCTTTCATGGTTTCCTCTCTCGATTGATCGGTGGGTGCGCGGACGCAAAGGGTGACGTGTAGACCGCTAGACGTGTCTAGGTCGCCCGTAGCCTTGTCCGTGCCGGGGAACTTGAATTCAGTCCGTCGCGAGTTCGAACAGGGGTGACGCGATGCCGCTGGAATCCACTTGCCAGGGTGTCCAGAGGATCACAATGTCATCGACCTTGAGATCGCTTTTTCGGGGAGGAATCTCGGTCGGCTCCAACTCAATGTTGTCGAGGTTGCACTCTTCGGCAAGCTCTTCGATTTCGATTTTCAGCTCCTTTTCGAGTTCTTCCATATCTTCATGCAACTCTTCAAGAGCCTCCTCGGCTCGGCGGACGTCATCCTTCTGCTGCGAAGCCCGACCGACACCACGTGCCGCCGTCATCACCCCGCCACGTCGACCGCCGACGAACGCGCCGAGGATGGAGTTACCGACCGACAACAATGAGGACCATTTTGCTTGTCCGTACTGAGACTCTTCCCGCTCAACTCGGTCTTCCGCGGTGCGAATCTTCTTCTCAAGAGAATCCATCTTCTTGTCGTATTTGTCCCGAAGCTTCTCGGTCTGAATATCCCGTTTCTCTCGCAACTGCTGCTGAAAGTAGATCCGTGCTTCAGCCTCCGTCGCACCGCCCGGCGCGTACCCGGTCAGTCCGGGGCATTTGTAGAGCGTCATATAGCAGTGTCGGTACAGAGAGTCTTTCAACTGCGTCTTGAAGGATCGCAGCTTGGTCTTGCTGGTCAATTCATCGGGCAATTCACTGAATTGAAACTCGTCATCGGGTTCGACCAGCAGTTCGGCATCGGGCGATACGGGCTCGCCGCTATCCCACACGTCTTTCGGAAGACCGGCTCCGCAGCGAAGCATCCGCTTTGCGTCGATCCAATGATCGACTTTTGCACTCGCGCGAACAAAGTGCATCGAGGCTTCGCCGTACAGGGCAGGTCGATAGACCAGTTTGGCTCCGCGAATCGGAGACTGCGCGACGCCGAGGAATCGCTCCTCGACACCGCTTGGCACGACAGGACGCTCGATCGCTTCGGGTTCGTTCGCGATCGATTCGGACTGCTCGGTAATCTTGTCTTCCGCCGCCTGTTTGCGGTCGGCCATCAAATCGCTGATCTGCTTCCTGGCGATCGGGCCGGCGAGAAATGACATCGCCCAACGTGTCTGAAACGTAACCGGCACGCCATCGTGAACGTTGTTCATCAAGAAGACGCGGTTGCCCAAACCCGCGAGGATCTGTTCCATCTCAGCACGATCAAACTCCTGTCCGCTTTGACCGGCCGCACCTTCAAGCCCCTCGAGGACGCGAGCTTTATCGCGTTCGGTCTGCAAGCGGCCCAGGAACCATGTTCCGATGTTGGAGAGGCCTTTGTAGTCCAGATCGACGGGGTTCTGTGTGGCGAGCGTGATCCCGAGCCCGAACGCGCGGGCTTGCTTGAGCAGCGTGAGCATCGGTGGTTTGCTCGGTGGCTTCGAGACCGGCGGGAAATACCCAGCGACTTCGTCCATGTAGAACATCGCCCGCAACGATCCGGTACCACTTTGTGACCGCATCCACGCGACGAGTTCATTGAGCAAGATCGTGACAAAGAACATGCGCTCGTTGTCGTTCAGATGCGCGATCGAAAGGATCGAAAGCCGCGGCTTGCCTTCCTTCGTGTGGAGCAGACGATCGATCGAAAGCCCCTCACCGTCCAGCCACGAAGCGAATGCAGGCGAAGCCAACAGGTTGTTGAGCTTCATCGCGAGCTTCGTGCGTTCGCCGGGCGACATGAACGAGTCAAGATCGATGACGCCGATTCGTTTGATCGGCGGTGACTGAATTAGCCGAATCAAACTCGCGATCGCGACGCTTTCACCGGCACGCCATTGATGAGTCAGAATCGATGACAACAAAATGTGCTCCGGTGACGTCAACGGGTCGGCGTCCATGCCCATCAACGTCAGCAATCCCGACACGGCACCCGTCACACGTTCCCCAATGGCCTCGCTATCGTTGAGGACATCGTCCGACGGCGCATCGAAACTACGTAGCACCGTCAGCGGCAAACCGATATTGCTCCCTGGCGTATAGATGGCGACGTCGACCGATTCCTTGAGCCTCTTCACGCGGTCGGGCGTCTGGCCCCACGAGGCCAATCCGTCTCGCCACGTCGACGCGGTCTTCTTGGCCAACTCGTCAACGGTCATGCCTTTACGAGTGGCTTCGCTCTTTTCGAGCCAAGGCTTGAAATCCTCGGGTTTGAGATCGGGAAACGTCAGCAACAGGTTGGCGAGATCGCCTTTTGGATCGACACAAATCGCCGGAATCCCATCGATCGCAGCCTCCTCCAACAGCGACAGACAGAGTCCCGTCTTGCCGCTGCCGGTCATGCCGACGCACATCGCGTGCGTGCAAAGATCCTTTGCGTCGTACATCAACAGTTGGTCGAGCAGCTTGCGCTCCGACATGTCGTACTGCCGCCCAAGATAGAACGACGCGAGTTTTTCGAAGTGAGCTGGATCGGGGGCCGACATGGAGGGTCCATCGCGATTGCGTAAGAAAAGTACCTTCGGGAGTTTAGCGATTTTACGGCACGATGGCAGTCCGTCACGCGTCGGCTATGATCTCTCGCCGAACCGATTCACGACTCGAGAGAAGCGCGATGTTAGACCTGTACGACAAGATCGAAGACGCCGCCGCCGCGATCACCGAAGTCTTTCCCGAGTCACCGAAGGTGGGCATGATCCTGGGCACCGGGCTCGGCGGGTTGGTCGAAAAGATCGACGTCAAAGCGACAATCGAATACGGCGACATCCCGCACTTTCCGACCTCCACGGCGACCAGCCACCGAGGACGACTTGTCTGCGGTCATCTCAGTGGTGTCCCCGTGATGGCGATGGAAGGTCGGTTCCACATGTATGAGGGCTATCCCCTCAAACAAATCACACTGCCGGTTCGGGTCTTTAAGCGACTCGGGGCTGAGTTGCTCATCGTCAGCAACGCATGCGGCGGCATGAACCCGTACTTCGAATGCGGCGACATGATGGTGATCGAGGACCAGATCAACCTGATGGGCGACAATCCGTTGATCGGTATCAACGACGATCGACTCGGCCCCCGTTTCCCGGACATGTGCGAACCGTACGACCAGCAATGGATCGATCGCACGATGCAAATCGCGCGTCGCGAAGACATGACACTTCACAAGGGTGTCTTCGTCGCAGTCGCCGGGCCCAATTTGGAGACCCGCGCCGAGTATCGATTCCTTCGTCAAATCGGTGCGGATGTCGTCGGGATGAGTACCGTGCCCGAAACGATCGTCGCGGTGCATTGCGGCCTCAAAGTCGTGGGCCTCAGCGTGATCACCGACATGTGCCTGCCCGATTCCCTCAAGCCGGCCAATGTCGAAGAAATCATTGCGACCGCAAACGACGCTGCGCCTCGTCTGCAACGACTTGTCACGGCGATCGTCGAGGAAGCCGGTCAAACGCGAATCGCATGAGCGCGCCGGATGTCGCCGCCGCCGTGGAGGCGGTTTTGGACCGCGTGCAACTTGCGCTGGACCAACCCAGGACGGGCATCGTACTCGGTAGCGGTCTGGGCCCTTTGGCGGACAAGATTGAATCACCAACCGCCATCGCCTTTGCGGACATTCCCGGTTTCGGACGCTCGACTGCCGGCGGCCATCGAGGACAACTGATCGTCGGCCATCTCGCGGGCTCGCCCGTCATCGCGATGGCCGGTCGGTTGCATCGATACGAAGGCTGGTCGGATGAAGAGGTCACGTTTCCGATTCGCGTGCTGCATGGACTCGGAGCCACCCGGTTGATCGCCAGCAACGCGGCTGGGGGTGTCAATCCAAAGCTTCGTGTCGGTGATGTCTTGGTGATTCGCGACCACATCAATTGGTTGCATCCGCGAGCCGGTGGGGCGTTAATCACATTTCGGGCCGGCAGCAAAGCTGAAGAACCGTCGCCGCACGCTGAAATCTATTCATCCGAAATGGCCGAGGCAGCACTCGCCGCCGCGCGACGCAATGGCTTTTCGGCGACCGAAGGCACGTACCTCGCGACGCTCGGCCCCACCTACGAGACCCGCGCTGAATATCGAATGATGAGGAGGATCGGCGCTGACGTCGTCGGCATGAGCACCGTCGGAGAAGTGATCACGGCGATTCGCTGTGGGCTTTCGGTTTTGGCGCTTTCGACCGTGAGTAACGTCGCGGATCCCGATCGCCCGGTGGTCGCGGACCACCAGGAGGTGCTGGCGGCAGGGGCGGCAGCAGCGGAAAAATTGGAAGCGATCGTCCGTTCAGTGCTCGCCTTGCCTCACCCGCGAGGGGTACGCGGCTAGGTGAGATGGTATTATAAAGGCTGCTAGACGCCCTTTGCGGCGATCAGTTTGACTTCAAGAGCGCAGATGTCAGCAGCCACCAATCCCGACGAAGCGGAGACCACTCCGCCGAATGATCCCGCATCGAGTTTTGACAAGGACTCGGGATTTCTACTTTCGGCTGAGGACAGCGAATACAAATTCTCGCTTCAGGCGATGGACTCGGCGACGATCCGGTCCCGCATCGCTGAACTTCCCGTTGGCCCCAACGAAGAGGATCTTGCGCGGGTTGAATTGACCGAAGCGATTGGTCAACACTCGGCTTTGATGCGTCTTGATCATCCGGCCCGAATTCGTGTCCGAGGATCGCTCGGGGACTACGCGTTTGCTTTTAATGCTCAAGCCCTTTCGAAGGTATTCGGTGATGTCGGGCACGGTGTCGCCGACGGAATGATCAGTGGCTCGGTGCGGGTGCGAGGAAACGCAGGGCACGGTGCCGGTATTTCGATGACAGGCGGCACGCTAGGCATCTACGGGTCCGCCGGAGACCGCGTCGGAGCGTCGATGCGAGGCGGTGGCATTTTTGTGCGCGGTGACGTCGGTGACGATGTCGGTCTCGGTGCCGTCGCCGGGACAATCGTGATCGGTGGCGATGCGGGCCGTAACCTTGGTGACCCGCAAAGTAACGTTGCGGTCTTCCTACGCGGGTCTGCCGCGAGCTTAAAGGATGGTGTCACCGAAGCACCCTTGAAGAAAAAACAGGAAGTCCAATTGGGACTGATTTTGATTAGCGCGGGGATCCGGGGAAACGCCACCGACTTTCGACGCATCGTACCGATCGCGATGCTCGAAGCCGAAAAGGCGGCGCGGGGCGAAGTCGTACCAAATTGGCGCTAAAGATGATGGCTGACCGACTCGAATACCTCCACCTGCTACCTCCGGTCACCGATCAAATCTGGTCGGGACACGCGATACACGACGCGGAACGCGATGTCATCCGCGCTGATGACGTCTCGGTGCCGATAGAGCTTCCGGTGTTCTGGTACGAGCCCAACTGGATCCGATTGAATCCAACCATTGCGGATCAACTTGCCGTCGCCGTTGCAAACCTCGGAGTGACCGTCTCAGCCCTCGCTCGCGATTTGGGTGCACCGGAATTCCAAGCGGGCTTGCTTTGCGACCAATCGGATGAGGATTCCTCGGAAAGCTACCTGCCTCGCATGGTGCCTTATCGCGTCGAACGCTACGGCCTATCACCAGAAGACTTCGACGAAGCGCGAGTGATCGACGTGCGTCTCTCGGCCGTCCGCAACCCGGATGGGCGACTGGCCTACGCACCGAACCAAATGCAACGTTGGGAACAAGCCCCCGAAGAATCACCGATCGCCGGAGGCGGTTACGTCGCCGCAGGTACTTTCCCTCCGGATGTCGTTTCGCTTCAACAACTCGCGATCAAACTCAGTCAACTCCGTCAACTTGCGCCGCACGCGGCCGTGTTAGTATCCGTCGGGCCTTTCAACCTCGAAGAAGAGATACCAGCTCTCCTAGCATCCAAGCCCGACGGTTTGATTCTTCGCCTGGATGAAGTCGAAGTGCAGGGAAAGTATCTGGCGGGAGCCATTTGCGGCGCGAAGAAACTGCTGCGTGACAACGACGCATCGGACCTACCGCTTTGGATCGTCCCCGGGGCCGTCACGGCGGACGACATCGCAAAAATGATTGCCTTGGGCGTCTCGGCGGTGGCAATTGATGCTTGGTGTGAGCCACTCTTGGATGCCGCGATAGAAGCCACCCCCGTCTCGCGATATCGTGTCGCCCCGACGATCGACGCTCATGCGCTCGCGGCGGAGTACCTTCAAAAGGATCTTGAGCGCGTGATCGGTTTGACCTCCACGATCTCACCGGGCAAGACTCCGAAACAATTGCTCGGCAGTTTTCATCCGACGTGGGCCAAACTTTGCCGCGTCAAGCAACTGCATTAAGCAGGCTGAGTCAATCGGTTACGAGTGGTCCTCATCGACCGTCGCGAGGAACTCCTCGATCAATCCCTCGGGCACTTTGACGATGTGCTCCGGTCCCGGAAACGACCCGCTTTTGACATCGTCGATGTAGTCGCGAAAACCACCCACGCGCTCGGCCTGTAGCTTCTGCTCCATTTCATACAGGTTTCGGTACTGTTTGGTGTGCCGCGGAAACGGAGGCGCGTGATTGCCCAAGATGTCTTCCGCGAACATGAATTGAATATCACCCCCACTGCCCGCGCCGATCGAGGATGTCACTAAACGGGTGCGTTTGGAAATCTGCGAAAGCAGATCCGCCGGAACGACTTCGACCTCCACCGCCCATGCGCCTGCTTCTTCAAAAGACTTGATCTGTTCGAACACCCAAACGGCTTCGTCGACGGTTTTCCCCACCGCTCTTAAGCCTCCCGTCCAAGTACTCAATCGTGGCACAAGGCCGGCGTGAGCTTCGACCGGGATACCGGCATCGGCGACCGTTCGAATCAGTTCTGGTCCCCATTGGCACATGATCCCATCTGCACCGGCTTCCATCGCGTCATAACCCGCCCGGACAGCCTCGTCTTTGGTGGCCACCTTTGTGAGCGGAATACAGAACGTCATGAACGTGTGCGGGGCAGCATTGCGTATGGCAATCGCCCCCGCAGGATCACCCGGATCAAACTTGACTTTCATCGTGTCGATACCAGCTTCTTCCGCCGCAGAAGCCTCGGCGGTCGTGAAGGGCATCGTTTCGGTGAGAATCGTCTTACCCTTGAGTGCTCTCAAATGGTGAATGGTGTGATTTCGCGTCGCGTAGGCACCTCCCAGTGTCATCGTTCGGTGCAGCCCACGTTTGTGAGCATCCCTGGGAGGCAGTGCATTGAGAGGCTTACCGTCGTGTTTCATCGGTGGGGAAATCTTTGGAGACAACGAGGGAGCGAACACTTCGTCGTTCTGATTGAACGTCGGCGATCGGGGACGCCTTAGCAGCAGTGTCCCGTTTGGGACCGCATCTGCCTAGCTGCCGACCGTTCGACGCACAGCGCAGCGTCATCAGCTCGAAACAGATGAATCACCTCACTGGGAAGCGTCGCAAGCAAATCTACGAATTTTTTCGTTGACATCTACGAAGAACTTCGTAGGATCCGTTCGGATTCAACTCACTTCGGGGAAAACTCATGGCGAGAACAGCGAAACAGGGGCCGACGGATGGCGAGATCGCGATCCTCCAGGTCCTGTGGGAACAGGGGCCGAGCACCGTGCGGCAGGTCCATGAACGGCTCAACGACGATCGAGAAACCGGCTACACCACCGTTCTCAAATTCATGCAAATCATGTTTGAGAAGGGACTGCTCAAACGTGATGAATCGCATCACGCTCACATCTACAAAGCGGCCGTCACGCGAAAAAATACTCAGCGCAAAACGATCACTCGCGTGGCGGAACAGTTGTTTGATGGTTCTGCTCAGCAATTGGTGTTGCAGGCCCTGTCCTCTAAGAAGTCCTCACCCGAGGAGCTTGCCGAAATTCGTCGATTGTTGGATGAACTCGAGGGAGACACAAAATGAGTGGACTTTTTGCAAACAACAGCTCGCATCCGACCATCGAAACACTCGGATGGACTCTGATTCACTTTACCTGGCAAGCCTTGATAATCGGATGCACAGCTTGGCTCGTCCTCCGCTTCATCCACGTGAATCTCGTTCGAACCCGTTACGCGGTCTGCTGCGCGGGCCTGATCGCGCTGGCAATCATGCCGGCACTGACGGCAACCTTTCTCACCGGAACGACGTCCCCGCAATTCGCACCAGCGTTGCTGAGCGCGGATCCGGTGATCGATACCAAAATCGAAGAACCGCTCCCTTCGTCTCTGGCTGATCGAGTTGCCGAGGCGGGTGCCTCACCCGCCGCAACCGGCTTCACCTCAAAAGATACAAAGCAAATCGACTGGACTGAGAAGACCCAAGCCTCGCTTCGCCCTGCACTTCCATGGCTGATTGGAGGTTGGCTTTGCGGCGTCGTCCTTTTGGCAATTCGACTGGCCGGTGGATGGTTTCACGTTCGTCGCTGGAAACAGGCCGCATCGAAAGCATCGGACGATGCCCTCAATGAAACCTTCGAACGACTGCGCGAGCGAATGGGAATTCGCCAGTGTGTTCGATTGCGTGAATCCACACGCATGATGGTCCCGATGGTCATCGGTTCGATTCGTCCCGTCGTCCTGTTCCCGACGAGCATGTTAACGGGCCTCACGCCGATGGAACTCGAGTCCATCCTCGCGCACGAGTTGGCTCATGTCCGTCGATATGACTACCTCGTCAACCTGTTGCAAAACGTGCTCGAGACGCTTTTGTTCTTTCACCCCGTGGTGTGGTGGTTGTCCCATCAAACTCGAATCGAACGTGAACACTGTTGCGACGAGATCGCGATCGAGGCTTGTGGTGACCGACCTGCGTTGGCGTTAGCGCTCACCAAGATCGAGGAGTCACGTCACGCACCGTCCCTATTGGTCGCGGCCAACGGAGGCGACCTACTCAGGCGTGTCCGTCGCATCCTCCAAAAAGACACTCGGGTGAATCACTGGCCGGCGGGTGCCGCATCTTTTCTCGCAGTCGTAACGCTTCTCGTCGGCATCATTTTCTCGTCGGCGTCGGCAAATGACGAACCGATCGACGACTACCAGGCCCCCCAAGCCTTCGCTGCCATCGCAGAGCCTCAGAATGACGATGAATCGCGGGGCACGGCGGAAACTGCAGAGCCCCGGAAACCCAACTATGCCTTGCGGATGACTCAAGTTCGCCGCAACGATTCAAAGACGGGTCAGGAGAAAAGTGTCTTTACGGGTATCCGGATGATGGCCGCCGGCGATGCGCAAGTGAGCCAGGACATGATCTACTCCAACGTGTTCAACTACTCGTTTCTGTCTCAACGGGCCGCAGACCGCTTGGATGCCGCCATCCTCGGCGAAATCGATTTCTTGGATCACGCGCCGACCAAAGCGGAGCGTTTCGGCCCCAAGGTGGACTTGTTTCTAAGCCAAGTCACCGAACCAGTCGGAAAGAAGATCGTTGGGCCCTACCAGAGCGACACGGTTTGGATTCCGGGGCACCTCGGTTTTTACGGAATGAATGCCACGAAGCAGCACGTATTCAAGATCGTCAGACTCTCGAAAGTCGACCTCGGTATTGGCCCTCCTTTGCGAGACGTCAACATGTTGGTGCTCGACGACGCCAACTCTGATTTTGGGGTCATCGGCCGGGACCTCACCAAACGACTCAGCCGCGAAAGCGGCAAGTCCGTCCTGTTCTCCGCTGACGGTGAAATGTGGCTACGACCGCGAACCGCCAAGGCGGATGACGCCGCAGTATCTAGCAGACAGCGCGCAGAGCCGGCCCAGCAGCGGAGCATCCGACTCATCGAACGCGAAGACGGCCGGATCACGCGAGCGATCATCGACGCGAATCAACAAAGCGTTGCCCGTCGCCGCTACCTTCTCCGCGTACACGATGAAATCGTCAGAGCGCAGGGGAGACAACCGAGCGACTGGTCCACCAAACGTGAAACCATCGTCTCGGCACGCGCGAACAAATGGTCGTCCGAAGAACTGGAATCCCGCGACGTTACCTTCAGCATCCCTGAAAACACATCTCTGCGAGCGGCATTCTCCGGCGATCATGTCCGAGTCCAGCGCAAGCTCGATCATTCGCTCGTAACGGTTGTGGCCGGTCAAATTGACCTGGTCGACGACGAGGGTGTCATCCGAGCGAGAGCGACCGCTGCTAGCAGCGACCATCGACTCGTCGTTCGCGTCGAGACCGAAAGCGATGAGAATGTGTTGCACATTCGGGCGGAAGACGAGAACCAACAACGCTCCAATGTCCGAGTCCGCTTCGCCCCCGACTCCGGCAATCTCAAGGAAAACGACCTTCCGCATGGCGGACTTCAGTACAAGCTCGAATTCCCCGAGAAGGCCGACGATGAATTCCGCATGCGACTTTCGATCCGAGAAAACCTCGACAGATTACGACGTGAACTTGGCGTCGAAACCGACAGTGAATCGCCGGGGGCAACGGGGAAGACCCCGAGCTTGAAGGACCTCTTGAATCAAGCGCCTGCAAAGGAACAATCCTCCGACTCCGTGACAACAGAAGGCTGGGGACCCAAACCGAAAAGCGGGGACCTTCGGCTTCGCCTTTCACTCGTCACGGAGCATGCTGAGGTGGGCGAACCTTTGCGGCTGAAACTCGAACTCAAGAACTTTGGTGATCAACCACAGAAATACGACCCACAGTATTACAGTGCCTTCCGAGTCCTTGAGGTCATCGATGCCAAGACCGGCAATCTCGACACGTCGCTCGGGATGACCTATCAGACAATGGGCGGCGAAGTTGCGCTCGGCCCCGGCGAAACAGTCGTCCTTTGGAAGTCCGAAGACGCGTCCGAGCTGTACATGATCGACGAAGGCACGTACAAAATCCGCGTGGCCAGCCCGAGGATTCGAAGTCAAACGCTTCCTGCGTCGAACACGATCAATGCGACCGTTGCCGCGGGTCGTCAGACGTTCCCAAAGCGGTTGATGCGTGCTCTTGGCCGAGTGGTTCCCAAAGAATGGGACGTAGAAATCGGTTGGCAACAGCGCGTTTATCTGAGCTACAGCCCGACGAAATACAAACGCGATACCGTGACGATTCAGTTGTGGGCGACGAAGGAGCCGCTGCCTGAATCCGGCCCCGGCGACCAGGCGACCATTGGCTCCTCTGATGAGGTCGGCAACCTGCATCTCAGTGCGTCGCAAAAGGCACAGCAACTGTGGCCGGATTACCGGAAGGTCCTCTCCGACGCCGCGCAGGACGTACTCCGTGAATGAGCCGACACGTTCAAACTAGTCCAGCAGCGATTCGATTTCTGTTTCGAATCGTTGCTTGAGCGTTTCGAACGCCTGTCCCGTCGCTGGCCCCGAAAACCCCGTGTGCACAGCCGTGATCTTTCCGGAACGGTCGATAAAAATCGTGGTGGGATACGAACGCACGCGATCGAGCAACGGGAACGTCCGACTCGCCTTCACCTTGTCCGCCGTGCCTGCGATCAATACCGGATAGTCGCACCGGTGACGCGCCAAGTAGCGTTTGACTTGTTCTGCATCACGATCGAAATCGCCGGTGAGTTCAAAGGCGAGTCCAAGGATCGAGAGACCACGGGACGCATACGTTTTTTCAAGTGTCGAAAGATACGCCGCTGCATCGTGACAGTTCGGGCACCAACTGCCGAAGATGTAAATGAGACGTGGCTTGCCACGAAAGGACTCGGCGTCAAGATTCACGGGGTGGCCATTCACATCAGGAAACTCGAACTCAGACAGTTTGACGTTTCGGTTAACAAGAGTCTGTTGAAAGCTGTCCGGCAAGGTTGCATTCTCATTTCGGACGGCCGTGAAGGTTTCGTGCCAAGTGTTAGACGACCAAAAATCGCCTTCGATTTCGCCGTTGTCTTTCAAGCGAGCCTCAAACAGAAAAGCATGCGCACCGTCAAAGCAACTGAGCGACATCCGGTGCCCTTCAGCCACGCCCGAGAGAAACCGATAATCACCCGTGGTCGTCAGGAAGGTGCCTCGCATCCGGCCATCATCCTCCACGGCAAAGACGCCAACGGCAGGGTCTTCGGCATCGGAAAAATCAACTTGCCAGCGGCCCGCGAAACGCTCTGCGACCTTGAGTTCACCCCTCTGGTCAGCGCTCGGTCGTGTCGCGTGGGCCTGCATTTCCACCCACTCGTTAGGCCCACGACGTTTCCGCCACACGCCTTGCGCGGCACTCGGCCCTCCTTCCTGGTTGCGAACGACTTCCATACGGATCGTTGAATCGTAATGCGGAATCTCTAAGACAATCGACTCCGCACTTACACTCGTGGCGATCGGTATCCGTTCGACACCGTTGACGAGTGTCCCCATCCACTGTCGTTTCGACTTGGCGAGTTCGAGTCCACAACGAATCACGATCTCTTTGTGCTGGAGCCGCAGTTGCCACTTCCCTTCCAACGCGTCATCCCCGATGACCGATGGAACGCCAGAACAAAGCAAAACCAAAGTGACCAGCAACGCGAGCGTCGGTGTCTGAAACATGCTTCAAAAACTTTAAGAAGATGGATCCACAGAATCGTCCAGTGGAATCATAACAAGCCGCGAGCGGAGATTCCTGTCGAATCGTTCCCTGGGATCACATCGGCCTCAAAGAGCGGCAAGGCACTGACCGCCGGTTCGTTGCGGGAGTACCGACGGCTAGCGCCCGGTCGCTCACGAAGTCAGGCGGATTGGCCATCACGCAGTCGGCCCGTAGACGTTCCGCGAAATGATGCAGCTGGATGGATCTGAGCGAACAAAAACGGTGAGCGGCAAGGCGCTAGCCGCCGGTTCGTTGCGCGAGTACCGACGGCAAGCGCCCGGTCGCTCACGAAGTCAGGCGGATTGGCCATCACGCAGTCGGCCCGTAGACGTTCCGCGAACTAATGCAGCTGGATAAATCTGAGCGAACAAAAATGGTGAGCCGCAAGGCGCTAGCCGCCGGTTCGTTGCGCGAGTCCCCACGGCTAGCAGGGACCGTGGCTAATACACAGACTCTTCCATCCGCTTCCGAAGTCGAATATCCCCTTTCTCGGTTTCAAGCGTGAGTGGTATCCCACCTCCATTGATCGAGCCGTGAACGAACTCATCAAACTTGGCACCTTCTTCCGAGGTTTGAACCTTGTCCTCAGCGGCAGCGACATCGAAATTCGTCAAAACGCTACCAGTCCCCGATCGATACTTCACATTCGCCCCCGTCTCTTCTGGCAACCAAACGTCAATCGATCCGTTGTAGGACTCAAAGTACAGCGTTTGATTCCGTTCGACCGAAACAAAATCCCCCGCAAGGTTGCCGTTGTACGCCCACAACCGAGCCGAGCCTGACACTCGCTTCACGCGTATGTTGTTGTTCTGACTTCGCAGCCTAAAGTCCCCCTCGACGTCTTGAACTTCGATCACGCCGTTGCGGTAGGAATCAAGAATCAAATTCGTTTTTCGCGGCACCTTGATCTTCAGATTCGTGATGTACTCGTAGGAGTTGCCGTCCAGCTTGATCTGTTCTTTCGATTTTTCAATTTCGAAATCGAGAGTGTTCGCCCGCAATTCAGTCAGTCCGTCTTTTGACTTCGCCGTCGACGGATAGTAATTGGGCACCGCGAGTTCAACGAGAACTTTGTCACCGTCGTACCCCTGTACCAAAATCGACCCGCGTTTGATGTCGACGTTCAGGGTTCCAATCTCTTTCGGATTGGAGAACGCCACTTCAAATTGTTTTTCGTATCCTTCGTTCGTAGTTGCTCGGGACGGTTTTTCCTCCGGCGTAGTATTCAACGGTGCTCCGAGAACAAACATCAGACTTGTCGCGAGGGCGATCATCACAAGGACTCCAGCGAGGGTTTTGAAAGTCGGAAAAACATGTGACCTGTTGCCGGGACGTAGAACGTCGGGCAATTGATTGACGGTTGGTTGCTGGGCATGACCGAGACATGCTTCCAACAAGTGGTGGACTTCTTCGGCCGACTGAAAACGAGATTGCCTTTCCTTCTCCATCAATTTGCTAATGACCGTGCATAGCCAATTCGGTATTTCCGGATTCAGTTCGCGAATCGGAGTCGGCGACTGCTCGGTGATCTTTCGCATGACACCCAACGAGGACTCGGCGCGAAACGGAGGACGTCCGGTGGCGAGTGCGTAGAGAACACTGCCGAAACTAAATAGGTCGCTGGTCGGATCGACCGATTCACCACTTGCCTGTTCCGGCGACATGTATTGCGGTGTGCCGACAACGGTTCCCTCGCGAGTCATCGACGCGTCGTCGGCCGCGCGGGCCAAACCGAAATCGGTCAGCTTCACCCGGTCGACATCACTTTCGAGCATGATATTGCCCGGCTTGATGTCTCGATGCACGATGCCTTGGGCGTGGGCCGCCGCAAGACCGGAGGCCACTTGCATTCCGATCCGCAATATCTGCTGGAGCGTTAAATGGCCCTCGGAATCGAGTCTTTCCTGGAGCGACGGACCGTCCACAAACTCCATGACGAGATAGGGCAGACGCTCTTCATCGACCGAATGGATCGCCACGACATTGGGATGCCCAACGGCAGCGGCCGCCTGGGCTTCGCGAAGAAATCGCTTCCTGGCCATCGAGTTCAACGCAAAGGCGGGTGCTAGAACCTTGACGGCAACGACACGATTGAGGCGTTCATCGCGTCCCTTGAAGACGATCCCCATGCCGCCGCTGCCGATGACTTCGATCAGGTCGTAGAGTCCGAGTCGCCCAAGCGCCTTTGGATTGTCGGTCGGACGTAGGTAGTCCACGGCAAAGTCGTCGACACCAAGTGAATCAGCGGGTTCAGTGGCAAAGGTCGTGGAGCAGATGCGATCCATCACATCCAGCAGCGCTTTGTCAGAAACCGGCTGGGAATGCCGAAGATGCTCGCGCACTCTGCTGACCATCGCGTCACCTTCGATCAGCGAATCCAGAGCCGACTGGCACTTCTCACAGGTTTCCAGGTGCGCTTCCAACTGTGTTCGTTCCCCTTCGGTTAATCGCCCCTCGACCAATCGGGAGAGTGACTTCGATTGAATACAAGATTGATCCGTTTTCATTCGGACTCTCCATCGATCAATTGGACCGCGCGTTTGATACGAGTGATCACTCGCGCCTTGGCGAGCCGGACGGCCGCCGGACTCATTCCCAAACGCTGGGCGACCGTCGCTGTTGACTCGCCATCAACGACCGTGCTCCAGAACGCTTGCCATGTGGACTCTTGAACCTCAGGGCGTATCTGTTCGGCGGCGGAAACGAATAATCGGTGTTCATATTCATGGTTCCACTGCTCGGCGGCATCTCGTTCGCCATTGGGTTGCTCAAGAAGTCGCTGATACGCCGCCGTGTCACCGCGCGCATCCGGGTGGTTTGCGATGCTCCTCCAGTGGTTTCGGAGCCGGTTCTGAACGATCGTGAACAACCACCCCCGAAAACGTCCCCGCTTGGGGTGATAGTCAAAGGACTTGATTGCCACCGCGACGCTGCTCAAGACGTCCTGGGTAAGGTCCGCCGCATCCGCCTCTTGGAGGTTCTGTTGCTGCAGAAACCCGTAAATTGCGGGGGCATAAATGGCGACGAAACGCGACCAGGAATCGCCGTCGCGTTGGTCGCGAATCTTGACCAGCAAGCTGGGTTGGGTATCGGGAGATGCTGCCATGTTTCACCTTTCACCAAGCAGTACACGGCGAATCTGAGAATGCATCGCGCCAAATCTTTTTTTTCGTCTGATTGCGAAAGATATCAGCCCTGCCTGTGGCCCTAGCGACTCAAACTGAGCGGTTTTGGTGAATTCACCCTCCCTCGTTTTGTCTTTGATGCCGTTGGCATCAAAG
>JBCBOT010000058.1:0-32429 GCA_039821165.1 Planctomycetota bacterium
CTTCGGACGTATTCAAACGAGCCGCTGAACGAACGATAGCCCGGAATGGCGCCGACAAAATCAACTCCGTGCTGCTCCACGTTGTTGAGTGACGGGCCCTCGGTTACCGATAAATTCCTGAAACGCGTGATCTCGACCCAGCTTGCCGCTTCATCGCTGGCAGCGTCGTCGGTGTAGCCCGCGTTGGTGTTCGCATCGTAGGCTAAGAAAACTTCACGTCCGCTGAAGGCGCCCCGTGAAAGGCGGCCGAAAGTTGAGCCGGCGGGTGCGGTGTGGGTGGCCACTGGATTTCCTCATCAAAAGTGTGATCGATCACCTGAATGATCACCGCAAAGCGTCCGCTTCAAAGCTGCCTGGGGCACCTACACTTCTCGTACGGGCCGTTGTTGATTGCGCAGTCAACGCACCAGCCAAGATCGACAACCCGGTTCCGCGCCCGTTCGTACTCGCGAACTTTCGAGCTTCCATAGTGTTCGGCGAGCGTTTTTAGCTCTCCTTCGATATCCATTCGCCGATTTACCCGCGTGTTGTTGCATTGTTGCTTCACGGTGGCCCATCGCACGTTCCCGGGCTCGTAGTGTCCGTCCGAGTCAATTCGATCAATCGAGTGTTCATGTGATGGCTTTAACCCAACCTCGGCAAAGAATTCCTCGAAGGACCCGAATCGGAACTCGATGCCCCTCCCACCGTAATTTTGATAGTTGATGTCGTTCGGGTTTTGACAACGCGACTTGGCGCCGCTCCACGAGACATATTCCGGCGTCCCGCACATTCGATGCTTCGTCTTTGCCTTGGCTGTTTCCTCGGCGTGGTAGCAACCGCACGACTGCGTGGCACCCGACCGGAGGCTGCTGCCGTAGACGACCTTCACGGCTCCGCACTCGCACTCGACCCACCACCTCTTGTGCGACTTTTTCTCACCTGCGTAACCCAGCACAGAAAGCCGACCGAACACCTCCCCCGTAAGGTTCATGAACTGCGCATTCACCGGGGTCGGCTGGATGAGAACGTCGTCTAGCGCATACTTTTTTGAAGCCATGAGATCGCCCTTTGATCGAGTGGTCAGAAGTCTTCGCGGGCTCCACCCCGCGTTGGCTTCGAACCTCTCATGGCGTTTGGCTTATTCAAGCGTCACGGGCACTCGTCCCGCGTGTCGAACCATCGAGTCGTGAGCGCGGACACGTGAATGCCCGTCTCACGGAACTCATCCAGATCGATCCCGACCGTTTCCGTGATGCTTCGAAAAGCGAAGTCACCGAACCCGCCGTCGGAGTAGAGTTCGTTCGGCATGAATAGCCCGAAGATCGATTCGACGACGTCATCGTGACCGTCGGACTCCGCTAACCGTTCCGCACGAAAGGCGTCCGATGTGGTCGCGGTGTTTGAAGTGCTCAGGGCCCCTGAGACGCCGATGATGATGCTGACGAACGCTTCGTCGGGCCCCTGCATAACATCGAGTTCTCGGGTCGATCTGGCGACCCAAATGCGGCGACGGTTGGGTGACGCGGCAAGCTCTTCGACCGTGTAGTCCGGATAAACAACGGACTCGACTGTCTCGGTCGTGTAGATCAACGCCAACTCGTTTCGGATGGCGTCTCGCAGCGTGGATGCTCGGCTCAAATGACTAGCTCACAATGAAGGTCGACCCGATGCCCATGTACCCGATACCGGCGACGACGAACGGCGGTTGGGACTCGACGACGGTGTGAATCCTTACGCCCGTTTTGTACGAGTTGAGCCAACGCCAGCCACTTTCAGATAACCCTGGAGCGACTTGGTAAATAACACCGTCGGAATCGGTGATCTTCGCACCAACGTGTGGCTCTTGGAATATTCCAGCGACCTGTAGCTCGTCGCTGTAGATGATCCAGTCGACGCTCTTGGCGAGGTTTCGCCCGTCTGCTTCGTTAGCCGATTCGTCGAAAACCGATTGGCCGCGCACAGCACTAGCGATGCTTATCGAGAGCGTCCCGAACTGGTAGGTCACGGGCTCGCCGTTGGCGGTCCTGAATGTGTCACGAAGCTGGCTGAACGCATCCTGTAGGAGTGGCACCGCGACACCTCATTGACCGAGTGCCCGCCCCGAAGGGCGAGCGAGAATTACAAACGCCGGGCGATTAGAGACCAAGCTGGCTGTTCAAAAGCACATAGACAACCTCGTCCTCGGCTGCCTTCGCGACGTGAGTTTTGCCAATGTTGACAATGGCGTTGGCGCCACCACTGCCGGTCGCGACAAGAGCTCCGCCACCATCATTGAGATCCGGGTCCCAGTCGACACCGGTGTCAACTGCGATCGCCGCTGGCGTAGCGAGGTTGGCATCACCGGCGAAAACTCCATCGGTGTGCCAAACAACAATGTCACCCGACTCGAAGTCACTCTTCGTGATCCCAAAGAGGCCCGGAGGACCACCAACGCTTACGAGGTCGGTAACGGTTCCCGCCGAAACGGACGCGGTTGCGACGGATTGATGAGTCCGCCCGCTCGAATAGTATCGAATCATCTTTTTGGTTCCTTTGGTTTAGCCGATCATCTTGACGATGAGGCGGCGATCGTGGAGGACAGCCCGGAAGTACAGCCAAATTTTGAACGTCATCGCCACCATGGTTTCGCTGGCGACTTCCTCGATACGAGGCAATCGGCCTCCACGGTTGTCAGCCGAAAGGTAGCCAATCACCACGGGACTCAAGGATGGAGTCGATTTGTGAAGCAAATACCAGATCGACTCCGGGTTCGTGGTTGCGCTTGGGTGATAGGCACTCTTGCCAACGAATCGCGACACGATTGGCTCATACATGTCATGGTGGACGTTGACATCACCGATCGCGGTTTCGGTGTCAGTTGAGCCGGAACGGCTCAGCACAATTTTCTCCGAGCGGTATACGCGACGGGCGCTTTGACCGTGTGTAGGTGAGCACAGCAGATAGTTCGCGCCCAACCCGACGGGCGTTCCGCTGCTGTCTGTCTGCTCGTCAAAGAGGCGACCTGCGATTTCAACAGTCGTGTCATCGGGGCCAGTTGTCGAGACATCGTAATAGTTCGGCATCATGAACTTGCGTTTTTGCGACGCGAAGAACGTGCTGTCAGTGCCACTCCCGGAAACCGTTGGGGCTGCGCCGAGGAGTCGGGACACGTCCGCAGCAAGAGTGGTGGCGAATTTCGTCGACCATCGTCGGGTCGTATCCACCACAGCGTTAAGGTCATCGTTGATAATTACTGACTCGTCAATAACGATCCGCTCGCCTTTTCGGCGAGGCTTGACGCTCGTTACCTCCTCAGTGATCGCCACCTGAGGCAACTCCTTGCCGACTGGATTGTCGGGTACTTCGCCGCCGGACATCGTTGCTCGAATGATCTCACTCGGTCGCAAGTCGTTCGTGTCAACTTCACCGCAAGCCATCAGAATCGGGTCACGCTGCGCGGCGTAGGCGTCAGCGGCGATCCGCTCCAAACCCGCGCCGAGCGCACGCGGCAAACTAATCGTGGAGCCCGAAGCGGAAATCTCTTTCGCCTGGACAAACCAATCCGCTGAGTAGGAAGAGCCGGGGCGAGTCACACCCGCCGAGTCGAAAACAGCGTGGCACAACTTCGACAGTTTCATGCCGCGCATTTCGCGGTGCGTGGCTTGGTCGATTGCTCGCTCGACTTCCGAATCCGAGTAGTCCGCAGACATCGAAGCTGCGATCTTGTCATTGGTCATTCCGTGCGACGCAAGGAACGCCGCTTCAATCGCTAGTTCATTCCGGAATCCGTGACGCCCCCCCACTGTCGCAACCCCCGTGGCGATCGGAGTGTCTCTTTGCGCTCGCATGAGTTCCAACTCGAATTTGTCGGCGGTGAGCGAACCTTCGATCGCCTGCTCAAGCAAAGACTCTCGCTTTTCGTCCGGAACGCTGCTGTAGCTCGCATTGATTGAGTTGATCCGACTCAAGCGCTTGTTCTCGGCGATCATCGCTTTTCGTTGTGCGGCGATCGGGTCAGCTGTCGCGGACGCTTGCACGGTTTCTTCTTTCATCCCCCCGGCTTCGACTTCGTCGTCGTCCATGTCACCAGCTGCGACATTGCTTTGAGCCGCTTCGTAGGTCGCGCGGAGGCTGTCTACTGCTTCCTCGCTCATCGAAGACATATCCAAGCCGAGGACATCGGCGACGTACTTTTCAAAATCGTTCATTGTGTTTCCTGCCGATGCGGCGATGTAACTACGACTCCCCGAGGTCGCCCGGCCCATCACCACAATGGAGGCTTCCCGGAGTACAGTTCCGGACGCAATGAATGCCGGGCCGCTAACATCACGACCGTTGATCCTTACGCTCGACCCTTGGGCGACGTACTGCGCTGGCTGGGTCATTTTCGCGCCGAGGCTCGCTTCGAACTTCATCCCGGCTTGGGACGCCTTCACGATTCGATCTCGGTGCTCACCGGGTAGTGAAAGGTTCCCCTCGACTACTCGGATGCCGTCTTTGGTAATGACGGCTAGTCCGATTCCAACCGCAGCTTCGGGGTTGTGCTCCCATAGGATGGGCAAGTGGCCGTCTTTCGACTGCGTCGTCATCGTCGCTAGGTCGACATAGACGAAGTGATCGTACCCGGGTAAGTCGAGCGGACCGCCGTCGTAGAGGTCGATTTCGATGTCTTTGGCTAGCTCGTCGTTCTCGATTGCGATGTCGAAGGTGAACGATGCCAGCAAGAATTCGAATTCGATATTCTGTTTTTTGCTCATGCCCGCGAGTGTCACCGCAACGCGAGCGGTCTCAACTGCATGTGCAAGGCACACGTACCGGATTATTGATGGCACATTTGCCACACCAGCCCGACTGGATGCGTTGTTTCGCGCGTCGGTAATGAGCGGTGCCGGAACCTCCACACCATTCAGCCAGCGTCTTTGACTCGCCGTCGATATCGAAAACTCGACTTGGGCGTAGCTGCCCGTACTGTCGACGGATCGACCCCACAGAGCACATAGATAGCCCCCACTTTCTCGCGACCTCAGCTAGCGTGCCCTGGTCTTTCGCGATTTCGTCAAGCTGTGAGTCGCTAAATCGCTTGCGCAGCCACCGACCTCCACCGGCAACCGAGATCCTCTCCGGGTCAACGGAATGCTCCCAGCTTTCGCCCGACCTAACGCGATCAATCGCAGATCGACTGACGCCCAACTCATCGGCGACAACCGCTGCGGGACGGTTATCTTCGTAGCGAATCCGGTAGACATCTGCCTCGGTCAGTTTCGCGAATGGAGATGCTTCGCCGAGCATCGTTAATGCTCCATTGCGTTTCGCGTCGGCAGCCCCATCCTCGGGCGTTCCCCACCGCAGATTCTCGGCTCTGTTGTCGAGTCGGTCTCCGTTTAGGTGTCGGACCTGCATCGATTGCGCGGGCTTGGGCCCATGGAAAGCTGCACAGACCAAAGCGTGCACCTCAAAGGTCCGTTGCTGCCTGGGGTTCTCCCCGTGTGAGAGACCGATCCGCAAGTATCCGTTAGTGCCTAAATGGTGTTTCAGTCGCAGCCATTTTTGTTTGCGTCTTCCGTTTCGGCTACTCCAGATTTCGCCGTCCTCCGATGCGTAGTATCCAACACCGTAAGGGCCTGCGATTGGCTTTATTTTGTCTTCATCAGGAGTCATTACTCAACACCCACCAGTTGCTCTTCTTTCGCAGTGTCGATCTCGTCGAGCCGTGAAATCACATCGGTCGGCGAACCAGCGACGACTGCGTTGCCGTTTGTCATAATCGATGAGAAACACGCTCGGCGGTATTCGTCAACCGAAACGCCGAAAGACCGAGCGGCACTGGCATCGATCTCGTCGATGTCGACGCCTTGTTTGGCCAGCTCCGATTCGCGTGACGTGAGCCCCGACTGCAATCGCACCTTCGCGGCGTTGGCGGCTTTCACTTCGTCGGGCTCTTTAAATCCGTCGAAATGCCAGCTATGCGGCATCCGCTTGGCGATCGCTCGAACGCTAACCCGCGATGCGATGTCCAAGACCATCCGTGAGACGCTATTCGGCAGAATCCCCTCGACCGCAGCCTCATAGAGAAACTCGGAGAGCAGCACGTCGAGAATCTTCTTTTTGATGTCAGCCCGCTCTACTTCGACAGCCCGCTCATATCCCGCACGCGAGAGCCGACCGCCACTGAAAGACAGACCGCTGTGATCGCCTGAGACCGTCTCATAAGGCATCAGGAGACACCTGCTGAGTTCCATCACGATGGCTTTATCGAACATCGCGAACGTCGTCGTGGGATGCTCTGCGGATTGCTGGGATAGATCCCATCCGATCGGGAGGACGGTGCTCGCGTTCCGATCGAGAGTGATCGACGAGAGCATGTTCTCGGTCGCCCACGCATCGACCTCTTCGGTCAGGCTATTGCCCGGCTCTAGATCGGTCTTGAGCACCGTCGCGCGGTTAGCGGCGGTCTCCGCTGCTGCGATGGTCGCCAGAGTGAACCGGCGACGATGGGCGAATAGCGGTAAGGCGGCAGCAACCTCGCTCACGCCCCGATGCTGGCCCGGACGGTCGCGGCGGAACCAGTGGATAACGGAGTCCCGGCTGAACGTGTCGTATTGCCAGTTAACGCCGCCAAAAACGCTTCCGGGGTGTTCCCGCAAAATGTCGTAGGCGGTCGGATTCTTGAGCCGGTCGAGGTGAACGCCGTCCACATACTGTGGATTGAAGTAGTCGTGGATCACCGGTGCGGAGAGGTGATCGGCTTCCATCGGAAGTAGATCGATCATCACCTCATGGTCGAGGCTCGGGTTCGTGACGATGCGGAAGAGAGTTTCACCGGAGACAGTTTTGTCGATCTTGCCGGTGCGAATCTTTTCGACTGCGTCGATCGCATCCATCCAATAGCCGACGACTTTTTGAACCTCGCGATTGTCCGCTTCGTTTTCCAGGCCCATGACGAGTTGTATCGATGTCCCGACGGTGTCGTTAGCGAACATGCGGACCATGCCGCCGCCGATCGAAGAGTTTCGGAGCACCTCGTAGCGTGCCCTGTTGCGGAGCTTTTCCCGGACCTCTGGGCGTGCGCTTTCGTCCGGCGAAAGGCTGTCAGCGTAAGACCAGTGACGCTCGTTGTGCGACGTCGTTGCCGCCGCGTCGTAGCTCGCCTTGATCATTCCCGAGTTGCGAGATGATTTTTTCTTGTGCTTGTCCAACAAGTGAAGCATTCAATTGCCCCGCGCACTCGGGGGCGCGATCGATGGCCCCTTCACCGCGAGCATCACGCCGCGAGGCGTCCAAGACTTCGCTCGGCGGAGGTGCTTCGCCGCTGCAATCTGATCGGCGAGCGAGTAATTCGAGACGCTTCCTTCATCGCCCTGTATCTGGCGGATTCCGGAGGTTGCGTTGGTCGATAGCTGTGATTCCGCGCTATCTGCTGCTGACTCTGACATTGCTTTCGGCTCCCGTGGTTACCAAAAGCGTCATCGCTAGTCGGTCACTCGCTAGCCGACGCGACGTGCAGCCGCCCGGGCTCGAAACCCGCTCATGTCGAGTCGTCGTTTCTCTTCGCGGAAGACTCCGAGGGTCGAAGCCAGTGCCGCGCAGCCGACCAAACAGTCCCAGTAGTCGTTCTCGACTTGGCCTGTACCCACGGCTTTCCACTCCGTGAAGCGGTGACCGCCTTTGTCAGTGACCTCACGGCAATATTCCGACTCGCCCCAATGCTCGGCGATCATCAGGTGATCGGCTATCGCATCGTTTGGCTCGAATTCGAACAAGACAACCGCTTTTTCGGACGTCGCCGGGATCGTTAACGCTTCGGCTATCTTCGATTTCCACCAGTTGATGTCGGTGGATAGCTCTCGATTGCCTCGTTGACCCTTCGGCGGATCGATCAACTCGCAATTGATGCCGCGTTCGCGTCTCGCCCGCTTCGTTTTCTGCCACCCCTTCGATCGGGCGCCAACATACCGACCCTGGTACGGGTGGATTCGTGATCGATGGACCGATTCCCTCGCAAACGTTCGGACCGCATCCGAGTGGAGCTTCCAACCGACGTCGATCGCCAATTTATCGACCGAAAAGGCCCGCTCACCATCAGCGTCGTACAGGTCGTTCCCGAGGATCGCCTCGGTAAGGTCTTCCAACCCCGCTCGAATCAAATCCCCGCCCGATAGAGCACCGTAAACGTCCGAGAGCGTTGTGCTGACGTCCTGCTTGGTCCAGTACGGGACTCCCTGCGATGGGTGGGCGCCATAATCGAGCACGTAGCCCCGACCTTGGAGCGTCCAACCGATGATCGAGTATGGGAGTGTGTCTTTTTGGACGTCGATGAACGCGGTGATGACCTCGACGCCCTCGGGGACTTCCAATCGCTTCGTCGGGACGGTTCGAGTCTTGATTTCCTCAACATCCAACTCGAAAAGCGTCTCTCTTTCGGCGTGATCGCTCTTGGGATTGTGTTGAAATTCCGCCTCGAATTGGTCTTCGTCCAAGGTCTTTTCGATAACCGCGTGATGCAATGCCGAGACCTCAGTTTCGCGGTCGTATTTGTCTCGCATGAAGACCTCAGCGCCATCGTGCAACGCGTCGAAGTGATCGATGACAAATTGACGGCTCTCATCGTGGCTTTGGTCGTTCTCCAGTTCGGTTTCATAGAGTTCCGCGAACTGCTTCCACAGCTTCATCGCGTCCTCGCCGGGCCATTCCTTCACTAGCGGAATCCGGACGCCTCGCCAACGTTTCGAGATTGACCGATCGGTGAGTTGATCGGCCATGTCACGCTTTTTGATGATTGTCACAGCCGCAAACGCCGCCATGTTTCGCTCACCAGCGAGCTTCAGCGCGTCACCGTTTAGCAGCTCGGTCCGCGATTTCACTTGGGCTTTCGATCGAGCACTCGCTTTGGTCTGCGGATCGTCCGCCAGCAGGCAATCAGGCCGGACCGTCTCTTGATCGACCGTTACATGGTGCTGACCTCGAACGTCCCCAGTGATCGACACGCACGAAATCACGAACTCATTGACGTCCCGTCCCTCGATGAAGCCCGATGTGAGCATCCCCGACTCGTAGACGATCGCCGTTCGCATTCCGCCGACGTGTTGACCGCCCGCGAGGTTCGATCGATTGCCGAGGCTGATTAGACAATGCAGCTCCTCTGCGTAGTCCTCGTGAAGCCGCTTATTAGTGAGGATAATCTTTTTGATCGTACGCATCAGCTTGCGGCTGGACTTGTCGGTCGCCGTCAAAAGCGAAACGAACCGACGTCGCCCTGTGAGCACCGCCCAAATCACCGCGCGGATCAAGATAGACGTTTTGCCCGCGCCACGTGGTAACGCGTAAGCACGGGCCCCTGAGTTGTCGACGCAGTCTTCGATTTCGCCGATGACCTTCAATAGATCGGCATCGAAGTTTCGGTGGAATGTCTCCGGATAGTACGCTCCGAGATGGAACAGCAACGAGTGATCCGACCATCGCCGACGCTGAGGATCGCCAAGCCCTTCGGGTGGTCGACCGATATCCTGAGAATCCCGGACCGCTTTCGTCTTCGCCTTCGCAGACGCCTCCAGGATCTTCTCGCCACGGGTCTTTGCGGGAACCGCGTCGATCGTGATCTCGTCGTCGAGTTGGTCGAGCAGCCCTTCGATGAACGCGAGGTCTTCATCATCCGACGCGTCCTCGATCAGCTCAAGGATCGCTTCGCGTTTACTCACCGAGCAATTCCAACGCCCGCTCGCGGAGCCGCTTCTTTTTCTCGCTCACGCCGAGGTTGAGATTGACGGTCGTCGTCGGTTGCGCTGGCTCACTCTGCTTATCTAGCGACGCCAGTGCCCGGACTGCCGCAATGTGGGTGCGTGATTTGGCATCGGTGTCGGCGATGATTTTGAACAAGCGACTGACCATCGCCTCTCGGATGTCGTCGGTGATCGGGTATCCGCGATTCGCCGCCGTTTCGACCATTTTCATTTCAGATCTTCGCAAGAGCTTCTCCCACTGTGCGAGCATGAGCCGCCCACCGGCTCGAAAATCGCACATCGGTCGCACCACCCCCGATCGATGCGCTGATAGGCCCTCGCGTAAGCGAGATTCCCGACCCCGTCGCGACCGACCTTCCCATGGCTTGCGGCAAATTCAACCGAGACGACCACGGCAAGCCGGACCGCCCCTTACCCCGCGTACGGTTTTTCGGTGTCGGGCAAACTGAGGTTAAAAAAGCGACACCTCGCAAGGGTGTTAACCAGCACCATGATCGGGCAGAGAACCTATGACCGGGGGTCGGGGACGTGGATGCCTAGAATGCCAGCCCCGCGAATCAAGACCTGATCGCGGAACCACAGTGGAGTAATCCGGGGCTCGTAACCTGATTCGATGACTTGTTTAACCGCTAGCGGCTTTGCGAGTGCATGTCGGTATTCAGCGACCGATAGCCCGTAGTGAGCTGCCGCGTACGCGTCGAAGTCAGGGATCAGTTCGTTAACGCGTTCGCGTAGTTCGTCATTTGTCTCGGCGAGTTCTTTCGGTTCCTGTTGCATAGTCGATGTACCGCTATGGGCTCCATGTCGCATTTGATGCGTAAGTTCAGCCGTCAATCGCGAGAAAGTGCTTGGGCGACCTTGAAGGTCCTCGTCACGTCGACTGACGCAAGTCTCCCCTCGGGCCTCTCTGTAAGTTTCCAAATGCGTCGGAAGCATCCCGACAGAGATGGGTTTGCTTCCTTGGCCTCGTTCGTTAGTCGCTCCGCTTCTTTTCTGGATTGCGCTTCGAAGCGTTGGATGACCTCAAAGCTTCCGTCGTTTTTCGGTCTTCGGAATTCGGCTAGATACATTCTTTTTCGCTCCTGTGTGGGCATTTCGTTTTCGCCCTTGGGTTTGGCTTGTTCTTCGCGGTCTTAGTTATTGGTAGCAGTCTCGTTGAGACGCTTTCGATCGCCCCACATTCGCAACGACAATACCAGCGGTGGTCACCTTTGATTTTTCCCGCATAGCCGAGGACAGAATAGACTCCGATCTTCATGCCTGTCCGGTCCTGCCACTTTGGATTTGGTTTAGACTGAAATCCATTGTTCACCATGGGGGGGGCCGCAAACTTGATTTCGTCTTCGTTTATCAATTCTTGGCCTCTGAGCTGGTCCTAATCCTCTGGACGGTCGTCGTCCCGCATCCGAAGTATTCAGCCGTTTCGCGATCGCTATTTGCCGTCTTCCGGTGATCTAGGATCGCCTGCTTGATCTCCAGTGTGACGCGGAATTTCTTCGTCAGTTGGCTTTCGAGTTCGGGGTCGATGAACTCTCTGTAGGTCTTGTTTCGACGGATATCGTGAACGCTTTGCTGAGTGATCTTGTGACGTTCGGCGAGTTCGTTCGAGGCGACCGACCGACTGTGGTAACGGATATCGACCACTTGCTCTCTGGTGAGCGGGACCGGCCGGATTGGATTTATCCTGCTCTCTCGTTTCCTTTGACGGTAGTCGTGAGCCCGCCACAGATAGGCGCTTTGGCAACCACGACATCTGCACCCGGCTTTATAGCCTCCTATGCCTTTCCGCTTCGTCGTCGGGCACACATACGTCTTGAGAGCTTCGAACGAGGGCAGCCACAAATCCTCCTTTTGCTCGCCGTTTTCGTCGGTCATCGCTAATTCACGTTCGGACTGAAAAACGCTCTCGGTGTGCTGGCCAGAGATGGTCACTAACCACCTTCGCGACTTAGCCGACCGAAAGGACCTCCGGCTCGCCGTAGGCGATAAAGGCAGCAAGTCGACTGATCCAGCTCGGTGCGGCGGAGACGAAACCTCGCACCATCCCGAGGCGCGTTAGTCTTTCTGGGTCTCTCGATTCGCTTTTTCTTTTCGCATTGCTGCGCGTTCGCGTTTCACGAGCGATTCGTTTACGCCCAATCGCTGGCAGATAGCTTTCGTGTTCGTTCCGTCGCGGAGGAGCTGACGGACTCGCTGCCGTACTTCGGGGCTGTGGTGTCTCGCTGCTGGCAATTAATTCTCCCTTTTGAGTGGACGGGAGAATTGGCACGCGAGCTAGGTCTGCTTGCCAGCTTTCGCTGTGGCTTCGCGGATCGTTTTTTCTTCGCCGCTGATCTTCCCGCACCTGATGGCGAGCACCTTCGCGACGGAAATTTTGAACCTCTCGGAGAGCACTTCCGGGCTGATTACCGAAAGCCTGATTTCCAACAGGTCGGCTCGCTCCAGTGGCTTGCGCCTTACCATCATCTAGCCTCTATCAGTGCTGTTCCCGTCGACGGGATGCCGAATGATATTTCCACGGTGTTCACGTCGACCACTCTCACATCTGGATAGATGAGATTGCCTGAGTCGTCATAAACCGTGACCTCTGCACTTAAAGCCGAGAGACCATGGCTGATCGTCCAGGTTGTTGCAGCAACGCTTTGTGTGTGCGAATACTCGCCCGGTGAGCTCCCGCTGAACGTGATGTCCACCGTTCCGGCGTTGTTGACCACAGATGTTGCGCCGATGAAGTTCAACGCCGTCGGATTGGCGTTGATCACCGATCCATTGGCCTGGATCGGCAAAGCATTTTGAGCGGCATACAAGTACGAGCCCGTGCCAGATTCGAGCTGGTCCCAGATTAGCTCAGTGGCAGTGCCACCGACGGTCGCACCAGTTCCGAGCAAATCAGCAGCTTCGTAAAAACTGACCTCGTTTGGCGTCCCTGCAATCTTCGCGGCGATGACTTCGCCGACTCTGAAGTTTTGCGTCGAAGGGAAGCTACCAGAAGCAAACGGTTGGCTTGGCACGATCGCGCGAACGAAGTCGCTCGTCGTGGTGCTTACCGCTTGCCAAATCTCTATGACTCCCGATGGGTTGACTTGTTTTTCTATCGCATCGCCAATTGTGAACGCGGTCACTCCCGCGTCGGCGGGCACTGGGGCAACGTCTCGCGATGTTCCAGCGATCCAATATCGGCGTGAGCCACCTCCACCCGATGTGATAGTCTGCTCGGGAGCGGTACCGAAACTGCTTGTCGACGTGGAATACCGCCATAGCTCGATCTCGCCTGTAGAGCGAGGCACCGACAATAAGTCCGAGTCTGTTGGCGTTCCAACCCAGTACGAAACCGGAGGCACAGTCCCGGCGGCGCTAGTCCACCCTGAGAGCGTCGTCTGGCTTGCTACTTCTGCTGCGGCGAGTGCGGTCGATGTAGCTGCATCGATCCCGGAGGTGCCACCGCCTGTCGTCCTGCGGAAATGCGGCATTAATTAACCACCTGGACTGCTGCGCGGATGTTCGTGAAATCACTCGCGGAAGCATCTCCGGTGGTGTCGGTTGTTTGGCGAATACGAACGAATAATCCGCTACACGGGAAATCACAGTCGACGGCTGTTGTGGCGATACTGTCGAGTCCGCTCACCGTCGTGAACGACACGCCATCAGGTGACGTTTGAGCTTCGAAGACTCGACCAGCGAATACCGAAGACTGTTCCGCATCACTGAGCGGGTTGGATTCATCACGGCCAGCAATTACGCCCCACACGGAAAGCATAAATCGACGGCCAAATACCTGGACCGGCCGCGACTTACCATCAACCACTATCGGGTGGCCCTGGGCATTTTGGTCACTATAGGCTTTCGGCACCGCTTCACCTCTGAGTTGGTTTGTCTTGACCAGCTCATGATCATCGCGGAGGTGTCACCCGCAACGTAATCTGGGCGAGTGTTACGTCGCCGTTCATTCGCTTCTTACATTCGGTTTCGGTCAAGTCGTACATCATTCTCAATTCGAGCGGGCCGAATCCGCGCTGCAGTGCGAGATCGAACGAACGGTCTTCGGTTTCGGCTATCGGTTTCGGCGGTCGGAAGCCCTTGGTCGCCATTACTTGAAACCAAATCGCCTGAGCGAGCGTGGTTCTCACGGCGGACTCGCGGACTGCGTCGCCAATGGGGCGGTTGTCTTTAAGCATGTCGCGGCAGCGTTGACCGGCAATCGCAATCCTCCATTGATTGCGTCCTTCGCTGAATTTGATTTTCAGCCTGCGAGCTAGGTGCTCCGGGTCGCGCGTTGTCGGAAGCAATTCGATCGCTCTGAGCGTGAGCGAGTGCTGGCTCATTAATGCCAAACGAATTTTTTCAAGCTGGTCGACGACTCTGTCAGACCTGCGTGCCCTCGCGACCTCGCGCTTGTTTTCTTCACGTTTCTTTTTTTGCTCGTTCCTGGCTCTATCGTTTCGCGCCTGTCGTTCTTCGCGATCGCGTTTTGCCTCGGCCACAAACTCCGATCGCTCTTGGCTCATGGCGTTGGACGACTTTGGCTTTTTGTGGGGCTTGAGCCCGGACAATTCGCGAAAGCTATCGCACGCCGACAGGTAGCGTCGTTCTGCGTTCGATGGAAAACGCGAAGGCGGAACGACTATGTGAGAGCTGGACATTCGCCGCCACCTCTCGTAGTAGATTTGAATCAACGCAGTTGATTCGTTCATTCGGCGAGCCGTCTCGGATACGCTGCGGCGCCGTGCAAAATGCCAAGTAGCCTCCGCTAGCTCCAACTGGATAGCTGACCGAGGAACCTGTCGGCGCAGCAGCCGTTGGCGGACTCGTTTCAGCGCTGAGTCGGGCAGCGCGTATTCAAGACGAATCTGGTCGTTGGATTGGTCGCCATAGTTCAGGAAGATCGTGGCAATACGAACATAATCGGCAAACCCTAGCGGTCGCAGATTCGATATCTCGGCTGCCGAGTCTCCCGCTGCCCACGATGTCCCCGACACATCGGGATCGGCACCCTCGGCGATCTTCGCTACCAGCTCAGTGAATGAATTCATGTCGCGGATCGTCTACGCGACTGGTCCAGACTCCAGCGATGAAAGCCACGCCCGCCCGGAGCCGAACGCGACCTTCGCGAGTACCAGCCGTTTGCATTGAGGGTACGCGTTTCGCTGCCTCAGTCCTTCGCGTCGGGAAACCGATTGCCAACTCGTATTCGGTTCCGTCGGGCAAAAGTCCTTTGTTCGGTTCGCTGTTTGCGATTGCTTCGTCTTTGCTTCCACTCTTCGATTGCGTCGGCAAAGACACGCCATCGCTTTCCTGAGCCGGTCGAAACATTTATCGCTTCCAGATCCCCGGAGTTTATGTGCGAGATCACAGTGCCGTACGAGATGCCGAGGATCGTTGCTACTTCACTCGCGCTGAAGGGGCCATCCGTCGGTGGCCCTTTAAGCTTTCCCACTTGACGCTTTCCGAGCAACCGGCGCCGCGAACGCTGAATCCTGGGGCACGGCTTTCTGCCGGACGACGATTTCGGTGGTCGGGTGGTTCAGGAAATCGTCAAGCCACTCCCGTTTGAACCGGTACCGCGCACGAGCCCCGGAGCCGATTCGGCGGTGTTCGACCAGACCCTTACTGGCTTTCCGGCGAAGAGTGTCCGGGTGAAGGGTAAGGTAGGCAGTGGCGGATTCGAGATTGAGATAGTCAACTTGCGGCACGCGAAACTCCTTGTTAGGTGGAAGTGAGTTTCTCCGTTATTTGGCCAACTGGCTTGCAACAATCGGCACTTCGGGAGCGTCGCAAACCGCTTGCGAAAACTCAATGGCAAATGTTTCGACTTTTGCGTTGACTCCCGCGACACAATCGGTCACAACCTAGATCATCAATTTGGTAGCCCAACGGCGTGGAAACCGTGAAGGCTCGACCGACGCCCGTTTGACGTCGGTGACAAAGTCCAAAACAACGCTTCTTGGAGTTGATCTGTCCAGGCCGATCGACTTGGCCAGCGTAAAGAGCACACCCCGAGTTGTCGGGTAGCAATGCGCTGGGCACGGTCGTTGTTGCTGTGTTTCCAACCGAGTCGGTCGGCCTGGGCACGTTAGCTCACTGCCGCCCGGCGCGGATCATACGGACCGATCCGTTCCAGCACTGGGAGGATTCCAATGTTTGATCGCTTCTTTCGTTCGCTAACCCACAAGATCGTTCGTCCGTTTACTCACCGAGGCCCAAAACCCGGTGACCTACTCGATGGCGAGATTATCACCGAGTTCAAATCGCCGAATGGGCTTTGGATGCTCGGTCGAAGGCAGTGGGTGAGCCTTGGTCGCTATCTGAGCGAGCCTCTCGACCGAACGAGTGAGCTTGTTTCGGCAATCGGCGACACCGACGTTTTCATCCGCTGGGTCACCAACGACGGCCCAACTTTGGTGTACGTCACCCCAAATAATCGGACATCAACTCCTGTCGAGTCGCAACGGGATATCGATCAAGCGATAGCCACGCTAGCCTGAGTGTCGTCAGTTGGTCAGGCCCGCGCATGTCGCGGGCCGACTGTTTCGGCGGGCGAATCGAGCGTCGCCATCGCCTCAGAGAACGTTGGCGACAAATCGCACGCCTTGGCTGGTTTTCACTCTGCCGCTCCATGTCTGGTTGCCAGCTCGATCGCCATCTCGACGAAGGTCGGATCGTGGCCCCGCGATGAGAGATACTCACCCCAGGTACCGAACTCGCGATATAGCCGCCGATCGCGGATTTGGATAAACGCCCTCCCGGCTTCGATCATTCTCTCGACCTTGCGGTCCTCGTGGCTGAATCTGTCCCGCCAGGAAGCGGCAAACCGATCCGAGGCATCATCCCACCCACCGACGCCAGACTCGGCCAACGCCATCAAGCCAAGAGCCCGCGCATTGTCGCCACCCGCAATTCGCTCGACCGCATCACGCCACTCGGCAAGACCCTGAGACCGGGCCGTGATTAGCTGGATGCCGAGTTCAAAATTGTCGTCTTCCTCGACTGGTATCGCTTGGTCGCTTACCACGGCGATCGAGCGTTGGTCTGCGTCGGCGACCACCACCGGAGTCGGAGCCGGATCGCTCAGCGATTCTGCGGGCCTGCTCGTCGTCACGGTCGGCGTTGCCTTCGCATCGATCGTTAATGGAGTTTCTGTTGAAGATCGGCAAGCTTGCCGATTTCTCGCCTTATCACCAAATGCGCGAGATCGCGCATTTGCCTCCGTCGGCGGGCTTTCCGGTTGAGCGTCGTCCGGCTTGGCCAAAACGGCCTTAAGTCCGTTTTTGGGATCGGCTCCGGTGGCTGCATCCCCATCCTCCAATCGGTTGATGATTAGCAATGCTTCGCCGATTGTCTCCGCCCCTTCGATCTCGTTGCGGTATCGCGCAACCTGCATGTATTTCCTCGCCTGCCTGCGAGAAACGGTCCCCCAATCGTCGAGCCAGGCTTGCCATTCGCCGTGTTTGCAGCGGCTCTTTGCCTCGTTGAGAAGCACCCCAGCGCGGATCGCATGGGCGAGACCCAACCTGATAAAGCGACGAAAGAATCCAGCGTGCTCGGTCGCCGATTCGATCAACCGCCGCGCGGACATCGATTTCAGCATTTCCGGGGTAAGTTCCTCCAGTTTCGTTTCCGCTATTTCATTCATTGTGAAAATCCCTTCGCGGCCCGTGTATCGATTCCTCCCACTCGGCGACCGCGACCGAGCGTTCGGTGTTTTGCTCCCGTCTTGATCGACACCCTCGGCGCGATCCCAAAGATCGAGACACCCAACTCGATGATGGTGTCCCGCACCTGCGCCACCCATGACTCGGCGGCGAGCATCCCGTCGTGATTCCTCAGGCTCACGATCCCGCGACGATGGAGAGTCACCCAGACCGCATCCATCAAGCGACCTTCGAGCCGCATCAGGAAACGCGCAAAGCCGCTGACGCCATACCACCGGCGATAGTCCTCAATCATGCAGCAAAGCTCGGGCAGCAATCTCCGAAGCCCACGCCAAAGAGGACGCGAACTCAGCCGCCAATCGCGACCGAAAAGACACTGACGCTGCACCTCTTGCTTGAGCGTCTCGCGGTCCGTGAACTCAATGCCCGCCGCCTCAGCAATCGCCTCGTAGAATCCGCCGGAATGGATCAACTCCAGCAACCGATCACGCTCACGACCTGGACGGAGTTGGGTGGCGAGTAGGTACCAGTAAGACGCACCCAAATCGGCCTCACCTACCCACTCACCCTCCATCCGTAGCGAGTTATGCCGAATCGATTTCGGGCAATTGGTGGTCGGGATGTAGGTCCTCCCGTCCTTCCGGTAGACGCAAAAAAAGCGTCCAAAATTCCACATCGAGTGTAGGAACCGAGATGCGTACCGGCGTTTCTCCGAGTCATCGACACCCGGCTCGATGTCAGCCAAGAAAGACCGGTCACGATCAACAGTAAGAGCCTCAAGACCGTTTTTTGCCGCTTGCCCGATTTCAGTCGATCCATCGAAGTCGATTTTTGACTCGTAACCATTTTTCTCACACCACTCAGTCCAACGCCGATGCCTGACGAGTAGCCACCGACCACATACATCGACGGTAGATCGGTAAGGTCGGGAGAAGGAAATACACCTATTACCACTATCTGTTGACCGCGCGTTTTTGGGGTTTTTCAACCAATAGCGACCCACCAATCGGAACTCGTAGGTTGTCGCTCGCTGACCAAGAACCGGACCCTCGACCTTCCGGATGAACGGGCACTCCCTGAGGTGCCGACGGAGTTCTTTGGCTGCTGAGCCACCCTCGCACGCTTGGAATCGACCGAGGTGGATCTTGAAACGCCCGCTGGTTTGCAGCGATCGACGGAACGCCATGAGTAACTCGTTCCGGACACGAGCGTTCGTGACGTAGGTCTCGACGTAGCGGACTAGGTCACGATGTGCCGTTAAGCGAAGCGGCTTCTCGTCGGTGAGATAGCGGCTTTTGTATTTAGAGAGTTTCGCGGTCAAAAGTTCGGTGGACCTCGAACCGCGATGTGATAACATCACGGCTCGTTATTGAGTTACGCAAGAGGCCCAGGGTTGCCGCCCTTATGGGTCTCTTGTCGTTTCGGGACTGTCCCGGAACGACGGAGAGAATTAGGTGCCCGGAATCGGGCGGATGCAAACGCCATTCTGGCGCAGCGTTTTTCCCGCGAATTGCGGGGGCAAATGGCTATCTAAGCAGTGACGCGGAAGTTTTTTTTCCGTCGCTTTGCGGTCCAAGACTTGTCGGATTTCACTGTTTGAGTCGGGTGTTCGCGCAGGCACAGATCGGCCCGCGATTCTTCGCGTGTCATGGGTATTCCGTGAGAGTTTCGTTTGCTTTGTGGCCGGGCGATTGCGTCGCCAGGTGGCCGGGCTCTAGAGAGCGCGAAATTCCGAAAATGCAAATCGATTCGGGCGAATCACGTCGAAAAAGAGAGATTCTTAACCGAATGCAAATAAAAAACCGCCGGGAAAGCGCAATCTCGCGGTGAGCGACCTAGCAAACCAACCACCCGCACGGAGAAGCGACGAGGCGTCGCAATATGTTTTGGAATGGTTGTGGCCCCGGAGGGCTCAGGTCGCTCGCGAGCAATCCCGACGGCGGTGCTCAGTGTAGGACGCCCTCGCGTGGAGGCAAGCCTTTGATTTGGCCGAAGACAAACTCGGCCCTGGGCACTGGTGGAGCTATCGTTTTCCCGTGATTTTGTCCCACATTGTGGGACATTCTCCGCGACGACAAACATGGGCTGACCGAGTCCCGCATTTTCAACGGTCAGATCAGGAATGACTCGGCGAATTGCCGTGTTTCCCACACAGACCGAAAATTCGCTATTTGAACTGGGCTAGCAAGGGTGAACACTGCTCAACAAACGTCGGGAATTCCGGACAACGCCTGTTTGTAACCACGGTCCAAGCCCTTTAGCGGCAACGGGTTACTACTCGCCAGAGCGTTTAAACCGGGAGTTTGTAACCACCGGCTGTCACCCCGCGTGATTGCTTTTTCGGCCCATTAATTCTGCGTCGCGTTGAGAAAGCGATGCAACGCCTGACGAGACGTAAACTGTCGCTCGCCGATACGCACCACTTCGAGTTTTACGCCTCGCACACCGCGTGACGCCCATCGGTAGAGCGTCGAGGGGTTAGGGTTGCTCGGGAGTTCCTTGGCCGCCTGAGCGAAGGAGACGACGTCCTCCGCCAGGAGATTCATGCTGGGGTTCGTGTCCACTCTGGTGGTTCCTCGTGGTTCGGGTTGAGTGACACAACAAACGAACCACAAGAATCCCAAAATGCAAACGTTGCAACGAATGCGGCTACAGTTGCGGCGCTGCCTTCGCAGCTTCGATGGCTGCCGCTTCGGTCTGCTTCGCATAGTGCTCGGTCATCGCCGCGCGAGAGTGACCGAGCATCGCCTGTGCGGCTTCGACCCCCAGGGCTTCTCGGATGACGGTTCCGGCGAGGTGGCGCAACTGGTACGGCGTCCATGATTCAACCTTCGCTCGTTTCGCCGCCCGTTGGATCGACTGCCGATAGCTTGTCGGTGTGTAGGACTCGCCCGGCTCCTTTTTCGGCTTCGCAACCCGGTTAGTCCCGGGACGGTTTCCGCACGATTGAGGTGTCTTTCTTTCCGCCCGCTGCTTGGCGCGAAACCACGCCATCGATTCACGAGGGGAAAAGCAAAACGACTCCGCCGGACGGTTCATGTAGTCTTCCAATGCCGCGCGAGAGTCGCCGACGATCGGGACCGCCTTGGTCTTTCCTCGCCGTGCGGTCTTGTGCTTCTTCGGTCGATACACCCACTCAGAACCGCTCCTGTCGATGTCACATGGACGCATGCGGCATAGCTCACCAGGACGCATACCGGTCGCGACGTGGACGCGTAGCATCGCCTTAAGGACTGGTGAGAGTTCCTTCGCCGTTGCCCGCACCACTTCGATCGGTACCGGTATCACATCTTCCGTTTCGTGCGCCGAGGTTTGACCCTCGCGCAATGGTTCGACCGACGTGAGGCTCTGCCAATCTTCCGGCTTAACCAACTCCTGAGACACGGCGTGCTTCCACATTCGGATGACGAGGTTCGTCAAGCGATTGCAGTAAACCCTTGCGCGTCCTGCATCGATCCAGCGCTGCCGCTGTTGTTGTAGCTTCACGGGACCGAACTCGGCGGCGAGACAATCGCCATAGTGTTCATCGAGTTCACCGCACAGCTTCTCAATTCGTGAGTGTTCTGCGTGACTCTCCGCGCATCGAACCTTCGCCATTTCGCGGAAAGATGAAGTGACGTGACGAACCAAGATCGGTTCTTTCGATTGGTCGCCGTGTGATGCGACTGGTGAGCCCGCCGCGATCATCAGGGACATCGCCGCCGCTTCGATTTCGGTAATGTCGAATCCGTCCGGCAACGCGAGTCCGTGAGATTGATAAACCGCAATCAACGCGGAGTGTCGAGCGCACGCTTGCGGTGAGTCATGGGGCCCGAGATAGAAGTCCCTACCCGCAATCGTGACGACGGACTGGCCACTGATGTGAAACCGGCGAGCCGGTACTTTTGCCTTTGGTCTTGGCATTGATAGCTTCCCCTTGTGTACCAACTGCATGGGACAGTTTTTCGGTACGACTTCGTTTCGAAGTGGGGCCGCACGTCTAAGAGACGGTAAAGCGAAGAACGCTTTCGACCGGTGAATCACGGTGTTTCCGTGAAGTACACCCCAGAGGATTCGAACCTCTAACCTTCGGTTCCGTAGACCGATGCTCTATCCAGTTGAGCTAGGGGTGCTTGCGAGGGGTCGAATTTTAGCGGACGGCATGGGTTTTGCAAGGCCGTTCGGTTCGACGCGATTTCGCCATGATGAGTGCACTGACACGCCGGCGACGGTGCGGGTTCGCCTTCCGCACTGCCCGTTGATCGTCACTTGGCACTCAGTTCTTTGACACATTCGACCAACGCGATCGCATTTTCGACCGGCGTTTCTTTCAACACCCCATGTCCCAGGTTGAAAATGTGCCCGTTTCGCCCCGAAACGCTCTCAAGAAGGTCCGCCACACGCGACCGTATCACCTCGGGCTCCGTCAGCAACACCGCCGGGTCGAGATTGCCTTGCACGCTCACGTCGTCCCCCAATCGCTTCCACGCCGTCGCCAATGGAATCCGCCAATCCACCCCGACCACCGTTCGCGAATCGGCTCGCAGCAACGGCAACAACTCAGGATTGCCCGTCGCGAAATTGATCACCGGAACACCCGGCGCGATGCCTGAGATGATGCGGTGCATCCAAGGCAATACGAACTCACGGTACTCGTTCGGCGAAAGACATCCCGCCCAACTGTCAAAGAGCTGCACGCACTGCGCTCCCGCCGCGATCTGATGGTTGAGATACACCGCTACGGCTTCGGTCAGCACACCCATCAACTCGTTCCACGCGCCGGTGTCGGCGTACATCAGCCGCTTTGTGTTGGTGTAAACCTTGCTCCCGCCGCCTTCGATCGCATAGCTGGCGAGCGTGAATGGCGAACCCGAGAAACCGATCAGCGGGATCTCTTCGGGCAAGTCCTTCCGCGTCTGTGACACCGTCTCATAAACGAATCCCAAACTCTGCGGATCGTCGAGACTCTTCAAACGCGAGAGGTCCGACGCTTCGCGGATCGGGTTGTGAATGACCGGCCCGTCACCGGCCACGAATTCAAGATCGAAGCCGAGCGGTTCGAGCAACGGAAGGAGATCCGAAAAGATGATCGCCGCGTCGACCTTGAGCCGATCCACCGCGGTGCACATCACTTCGCTACAGAGTTGCGGGTTGTAGCACAGTTCGAGAAACGACTGTTTCGCTCGCACCTCGCGATACTCTTGCATGTAGCGACCCGCTTGGCGCATCAACCAAACGGGAGTCCGCTCGGTCGGTTCACCGCGACAAGCTCGCATGAAGAGACTGTTCTGTGAGAGCTGCGTTGAGGCCGGCACGTCCATGTTGCTCACGAGTTCGATGGATTGGCGGATGGCAGTGTCGGTGTCGCGGAGCCGCTGCTTGGTGGCGACCAGTTCTTGGCTGCGTTTCGCCGATTCGAGAACGAGGTGTCCCATTTTCGGATGCGAAGGTTCCATGTCCGCACGCAGTTCACACTCGGAGAGCATTTGCGTCGTCGTCGGACCGATGGAGGCGATTGCGGTGGTTCGCAACCCATCACGCAGCTCTTTGGTCACGCCGAGTTGCTCGGCCATTCGCATCATGTTGACGATTTGGTGGGCGCTGGTCAGCAACAGCATGTCCCGTTCACCAGCGGCGAGTGCTTTGACATTCGCTTGGAGCGGTTCCGTGTCTTCGGGAAGCTCCCAGCCGTACACGCGAACGGTCGCGACCGTCGCACCGCGAGCTTCCAAACCGGCAACCAAAGACGCGTTGGAGACACCATACTCCTGCACGCCGACTTCCTGGTTCGCGATGCCGACTTGATGGTCGTCGATGTATTGAAGGATTTCGCGCCACGTATTCGGCTCGCCGATCTTGTGCGTCGGCTTGATCCCGACTTCGCGGAGCGCGGCGACGGGTTTGGGGCCTCGGCAGATGGTCGTGATGTCCGAGAGGGCGTCAAAGAATCGTTGCACGTCCAAGTGTTTTTCGATCGCGCGGACCAGGAACCGAAAACCGACGCCCGTCATCAGAATGACAGTGTTGATCTCACCGGTCATGACGCGGTAGGCGAAGTCGATGGCCGAGCGGTTGGGCTCGATCGGGACTTCTCGCATCGAAGGACTGACGTGCGGCACTCCGCCATGCCGCTCGATCAAGCGATTCATGTCCTCCGCGCGGCGGCTTTCTAACGAGGCGATGCGAAGGCCGGCAAAATCAGCGTCTTTGGTCATTGAACACGCAAGCAGTTCGAAAACAATTTACCCGCGGGCATTGTAGGCGTTTTCCACCGCGTTACGATGCCCGATCCCATTCATTCCCCCGCCGACGCGACGCCAGGAAGCGTTGACGCTATGCCACGAAGCACTGTCCGCAAACCGAATCCGTCGCTCGACCTGAGCCCGTATCTTTACGTGCTTCGGGATCGCGAGCTGCCCGAGCATGTGGAAGTCAGGTTGACCGGGCAAGATTTTCCGCCACCGCCGGAGACGGTCACAAGCCAAACGCTGTTTGGGAACGATCATCCTCTCGAAGTAGAGATCGGCAGCGGCAAAGGGCTATTCCTGACAACCGAGTCGCAGCGCCGACCGAACCACAACTATTTGGGCATCGAAATCGTCGGCAAATACGCGCGACACTCGGCGGCGCGTCTCGCCAAGGCTGGTCGTGACAATGCGAAAATGGTCTCGGGTAACGGCGAGTCCCTGCTGGCGAATCGAGTCCCTGAAAGTTCACTCGAAGCCGTTCACGTCTACTTTCCGGATCCTTGGTGGAAGAAGCGACATCGAAAACGCCGTGTGGTCAACGAATCGAGCGTTCGTGATTTTTCGAAGGCCGTTCGTACCGGAGGGCGGCTTCACTTTTGGACGGACGTCCTCGACTACTTCGAAGCCACGATCGAAATGATTGCAGACGTCGCGCCCGAGTTCGGCGTGCCGATGCCCGAGGCCGTTCGCGAAAGTGCGCATGACCTTGATTATCACACGCACTTTGAACGTCGAAGCCGACAGAACGAAATCCCGGTTTACCGAGTTTGCTACGCCCGGCGCTGAGACGTTCCGCAAAACTTTACCCGGCGGCGAGGCGGCCCGTTGGAAAAGTCTCAGCCGCGGGAAGCCGGGAGTTTGAGCGTCACCTCGTCATTCATCTCGGCCTGTAGTTTTTGCAACTTAGCGAACAACTCTTCAACGAGCGGACGATTCGTGGCGGCGAGATCATTCTTCTCGAGTGGGTCGTTCTTCAAGTCATAGAGTCGAACCACATTCGCGGCCGGATAGACGATCAACTTGTGCGTTTCGGTTCGGATACTTCGTTGCTTGTTGAGGTAAGCGCCGTAGATCGACTCGTAGGGACTGGAGGCCCCGTCAAGCATCGGCAAGAGGCTGTGGAACTCAACGTGCTTGGGCTTATTCACGTTTGCCAACTCGAGAGTCGTTGGCATGATGTCTTGCAGATAGACCGGCTCGGAAATCTGCTTGCCACTGGCGGCCCCTGGTCCCACAACGATCAAGGGAACCCGGACGCTGTGGTCGTAAAGGTTCTGCTTGCCCATCAGCCCGTGCTGTCCTACGGCGAGTCCGTGATCAGCGGTGAAGAAGATCCAGGTGTTGTCGGCTTTGCCCGTCGCTTCGAGCGCGTTAAGAATTCGACCGATCATCGCGTCCATGTGGGTGATGATGGCGTAGTATTCTTGGCGGTTCGTCTTCACGGCGATGGGTGTGCGCGGAAACGGAGCGAGTTTCTCGTCGCGGAGTTTTCGACCAGATCCCATCGCTTCGTTGTAGGGATACTCCGTCAGAAAGTTCTCGGGCAGTGCGATGTCATCGAGCGGGTACTTGTCGACGTACTCGACGGGTGATTGGCGTGGATCGTGTGGAGCATTGAACGCGAGGTACATGAAGAACGGTTTGTCGTCGGTTGACGCCATCTCGAGAAAGTCCTTCGAATGGTTCGCGACGACTTCGCTCCAGTGCGTGCCGCCTTCCCAAAAGCCGCCGAATTTTGGATCGCTCGGCGACCATGGATCGGTGACTTTTCCGTCGGGGCTGAGGACCGGTCGGTTGTAGCCCGCCTGAGTTTGCTTCGGCATGCCCGGGCGGACGTCGCGAACCACGTCGAAAGATCGTTCCGCACTCGCTTTGCAGTGCCACTTGCCGGTCATGTACGTCTTGTAGCCGGCGGACTTCATGTATTCGCCCCACCAGCGACCGGCTTCGCGTTCCTTTTCGGAGTCCTTGTGCAGTGATTCGGCGTTCCAGACGAAACGCCCCGAGTTGATCATCATTCGGCTCGCAACACAGACCGCACCCGACCAAGAACCCATGTTGTACGCATGGGTGAATGTCGTTCCTCGTCGCGCCAGCCGATCCAGGTTGGGTGTTTGCACTTCGGGGTGGCCGAAGGCCGCGATCGTATCGAAGCACTGGTCGTCGGCGAAAATGAAGACAATGTTCGGTCGTTCTTCGGCGCTGGCGAGCGAAGAAACGGTGATAAGGAGAAAGCAGGCGAGCAAGCGTTGCATGGTCGGTCTCAAAAGGGGAGGTGAGACCAAGAGTGTCGACCAAACGACGTCCGTTTGCAACTTCGTGTTCACCATCGAGGCGATGGTCGGGCGAAATAGGCCGGTCGTTGGAGAGCCAGGGCCGAACTGGGTGGCTGTGCTCGTGCCTCGCTCCGTCCCAAGGCTCACATTGCAACGGGCACGTCTCGCGGCTCGCGTTGCAATGGGCATTGTCCACGGCTCACATTGCTACGGGCGCGTCCGTGACGGTATTTTCCAACGTCCGTGGTCCCGCATGTGTGACTAATACTCGATCCCTTTACGAGCCGCCTGATCACGGATCATTTGCTTGACCTGCTCGTCGAACCCGGATGGCTTTTGCGACGACGCAAGCTTCTTCTTTTCGGCCTCAATGTAGTCTGAGCGTAGCTTGACGATCTTGTCCAGTTCGGCCTGCGTCTTGCGGCGCGCATCGATCCGGGACTTGATTTCTGCCCGGCGCTGCTCAGGCTTCATCTTCTTTAGATCCTCGGGCAGCTTCTTCTCATCGCTGTCGTCGAGTTTGATTTTGCCATCCATCAACATAGTGACCAAATCATCGATGCCACTGATCACACAATTTGCGCTTCCTCCACCAAAGCCCGCACCACCCCGAACCGATGCGACCTTTCGATTCATCATGAAGTACTTCGCGCGATCCGCGATTGCTTCGTCGTTGGCGGCTGACTGCGTCGCGATTTTCTGTTCAGCTTCCTCCTGGCACCAATCGCCGCCGTAAGCGCACACCGTCTTATTCAACGCCGCATTCAGCTTGCCGATCTTTTGGTCGTAAGGCGTCGAAATTGGTTTCGTTCCTCCGTTTTGAAGGATTGCCGCGTAACTGCCGTTGGTCAGAGTCGCAATCTCTTTCCAGATCACATCGGTGCCTTGCAGGCGACCGCACTGAATCGTGTTGACGACCAAATCCTTCTCGACGGCGAGCTTGCAAATCTCGGGATACCGGATCTCGTCATAGTCCATGTGCGGCGGGGCATCACCGACCAAGAACAAGAGCTTCAAAACGCTGCGGTCTTTCGACCAATTGAGTTTCTCGACGGCTTCGTTCAGCGCTTGATTGACCGATTCCGGCGTATCGCCGCCGCCGCCGGCGGTGAACGCCATCAGCTTGGTGTGTACTTCGTCAACATCCGACGTCATCGGATGGACCTGCGTCACGTAGGTGTCTCCACGATCGCGATATCCGATCAAGCCGAACTTGATATCCGGCGCCGTTTTAGCCTCAAGCATTTCGTTGGTGATCGACCAGATTTTGTCCTTCGCGCCTTGAATCAAGCCTGCCATCGAGCCTGTGGTGTCCAAAACGAAACAGACTTCGATCTTGGGAACGATCAACTTGCTTTTTCCGACGTCGGGCTCGGCAGCCGTCGCGTGGTGGTGCACAAGTGCGAATCCAACGGTCAACAACAGCATGGTACGGAACATGGCAGTTTCCAATGAAAAGATGTGTGGACACCGTAACAACAACCAAGCGGCCCCTTTGTTAGGCCGGAACTCAAAATTTCTTGGTCCAGACCCGATGGCCGAGCATGAACAGGATGGACCCGCATCTCATGTGGCACGAATCAACGCTGATTGTCCGCGATGACCGTCGTTGAATTGTCAGGAAAATGCAAAATGCAAGTAAAGCCATCCTGTGGGCAACCGAGCGCTACTTGCGTTTGCGCCATTGATGGCTGGAACCTCGATAGATCGACTGTTGCCCGAGACGGTCTTTCAATTCATCGGCGACGCGATCGATACTACGTTCCGCCTGGCGATGCTCCTCGTCTTCAAAGAGGGACAATTGCTGAGGTGCTTCGGTCGATGTGAGTGATGAAAGCGAGACACCGATCAAACGTACCGGTCTCGGTTCATCACGCCGCATCGAATCCAGTAAACCCGTGGCCGTCTCGAGAATGGTCGTCGTGCTGTCGGTCGCGGCTGGTAGGGTGATCGATCGGCTGAACGTTCGAAAGTCCTCGCGGCGATACTTCAATCCGATCGTCAAACACTTTCGATCGTGACGACGCAATCGTAGCGCCGTCTGTTCGCAGAGACTGCAGACGACCGAACGCAGCAAGCTGATGTCGGTTAAGTCGCTCGAGAACGTACGTTCGTGACTGATCTGTTTCGAGCGGTGATCCGCAACGACTTGGCGGGCATCGATCCCGTTGGCGAGCCGCCACAGGTGCCGCCCCCACTCGCCAAGATGAGAGGCAAGTAACTCTTGATCGTAAACACGGATGTCACGAAACGTCCTCAGGCTCAGTCGGTCCAATCGCTTCGCGCCGACTTTCCCGACGCCCCAAAGTCGCGACACGGGAAGCGGATCGAGGAATGAAATCAGTTTCTCTTCCGTCACCACAACAAAACCGTTCGGTTTCTCGAGATCGCTGGCAATCTTGGCGACGAACTTGCGAGGGGCGATTCCGACGCTGGCCGGAAGGTCCAATTCCTCGCGAATGTCGTTACGAATCGCTACTCCCACCGATTCCGCATCCCCGTGCAAGCGTTCGGTGCCGGCAAGATCGAGAAAGGCTTCGTCGAGTGAAAGCGGCTGAACAATGGGCGTGTAGCGCTGGAAGATCTCACGGACTTGGCGACCGACGTCGGCGTATTTGGAAAGATCTCCGCGAACGAAAACGGCGTGGGGGCAAAGTTCCGCGGCACGACGACCTGACATTGCACTGTGGATACCGTATTCGCGGGCTTCGTAGCTAGCGGCGCTGACGACGCTACGTCCGGAGCCTCCACCGACCACCACCGGCTTTCCGCGCAAGTCGGGATGATCACGTTGTTCGACGGACGCATAAAACGCATCCATGTCGACGTGAACGATCACGCCTCGTTCCTCCCCCGAAACACCGTTTCGCCGCGAAGGATCGTCTCCGTCAGCCAACGATCGTCCCAGGACCACATCAAAGTCGACAGCGGACAGGTGCCTTCGCGCCACGGTACATCGGGTTTGATCACGAGAAGATCGGCCGAGGCCCCCTCCCTCAAGACACCGACGTCCGTCCAACCCAGTGTTTCGGCATTGCCGGCGGTGATCTGATACCAAGCGTGCGGCGCGGTCGGAACCTCGCGCAGTTCGTCACCTGCGTCTTCGTCAATTCGCATGGCCGCTTGAATCATTGCCCGTCCCACTCGAACCATGCTGCGTTCAAACCCCGCCCCGATATCACTGCCAAGAACAAGCCGCATCTTGGACTTCAAATGCTGATGCCGGTTCATCGTGCCGCTGGAAAGAAATTGGTTTGCCGTGGGACAATGAGCGATCATCGACCGCGTGTCCGCGAGCTTGGCTCGGTCCGCTTCGTCGAGATGAATGCCATGCGCGAAGATCGCACGCTCCGACAACAAGTCGTGCTGAGCATATGAATCGACGTAGTTGCCATGGACCGCTTCGACGGCCGCGCATTCGTCGACGTTCTCTGCCAAGTGCGTTTGCATGATCGCACCGCGACTCTTCGCGAGTTTTCCCGCAGCCGACAACAGCTCCGCCGAACAGGAAAGAATGTAACGGGGCGTCACGGCCGTCGCCAAACGTCCACTCGGAGGAAACTGGTCCAGCGTGGTCTCGAGGTTGTCGATCAATTCGTTCGTCTCACGCAGCAAGGCATCGGGGGCACCGCAGTCCATCAGTGCTTGTCCGATGACGCCTCGAAAGCCCTTCGCCTGAAATGCTTGCAACGCAGCGAGGGTCGCCTCGTGGGAGACCGTTGAAAAAGCGCAAATGCCAGTTGTTCCAGCGGCGAGGCATTGCTGGATCACCCGTCGGATCATCGACTCTGCATCGTCGATCTGGTTCCAACGCATCTCGGCGGGAAAGATGACTTGGTTCAGCCATGGCAGCAGCGGCATTCCCGCTGCGCCGATCGAGTCGAATTGAGGCAGATGCAAATGTGCATCGATGAAACCCGGACAAAGAAGCGTGTCACGACCAGTCGCATCAATTTCGCTCGCGTTGCTGAACGGCTCTACCTCTCGGATGACGCCATCCTCGATCGAAATCCGACCGGGGCGAGTTTCACAGCGTTGTCCGCCTGCTGGAAGAAGCAATTGTCCGGAGATCGTTCTCATCGTCGGTTGCCGAATGGGCATTGGATCGTGGAAGGAAGCCCAAGCGGGCTTTCGGCCCGCAAGGCAGCGTGTTTCGAAACCGTCTGATTGTTCGGCGAACGCGGTAGGAACGTGTGTTTGAGCGGAAACAGGCGGCAAGCACAACGCAAGCGTGCAGGTGGACGTCACCGGAACACTTTGCCGTGCCTACCAAGACTTTGAAGCTGTTAAGGGTTCCAAGAATGGTGACCGATACAACGATCCCCCGCCAGTATCAGGGATAGTTTGACTGTAGGGTCTGAACCGCATGAGTCGAAAAGTGGGAAGAACGGGAGCAGCGCTCAAAGATCCCGTTCGTCCATTTCGTCGACCTTTCCCCGCAAGGTAAGACCGTGCAACCAACGATCCAGTCGTTTGACGGACGTCGTCAAGCATTCACCGCGCTCGTGGCCATCGCTGCGCTCGCCCTGCTTCACGCGGGCGCAGCCGCTCAGGAAACCAGTGGCATTCGAATTCCCGGCGCCGGACTGACGTCGGACGCGAGCCGACCACTGCTGCGCCACCTGACCGTTCCTCCGGCGCACGCCCGAGCCATCGCAAATACCCTCAGCCTTCGCTATCGCGATCTTCCCGGTATCACGATTACGCAAGCGTCGAACCAGGAACAGATCGTCGTCATGGCGCCCGCGAGTGCCCAAGCGGCGATCGCCAAGGAAGTTCAGTCGATGGTCACCGGCGCGATGCAAAAGGAGCGTGTCGCACCAGCAGGTCCGCTGCAGTACCGCATGAAGACCATGACGTGGCGTGAGTTCGAACGTGACCTCAAGCAGGCGATGGGCAACGATCTGCCGACAACGACCCACGAAAACGGAAACGTGGTCACGTACCAAATGACCGTGGCTCCGTTGCAAGGCACGCTGGTTCAAGTCGACCGCCGTCAGAACCTCGTCACGGTCAAAGGCCCCGAGCCGCTGCTCGCGGGTTGGCAGAAGTTGCTCGAAGCGGTCGACAGCGTTCCCAATCGCTACGACGACGTCACCCGCATCTACCGCTTGAAGAATGCGGAGATCGCGCCGGTGCAAAAGACGGTTCGCCTGCTTCGCGCCCTGCCGGTGGGTGATCGAACCAATGGTCGCGACGGAGTGTTCCGCAGCGCCGTCTTCCAAGCCGGACAAGACAACGCGGGTGGCGGAAACGACCCCGCCGCGGCGGCAGCTGCACAACTCAGTGAAGCCGATGCGGGCGGCGTCCTGGGCGATGTGCAAATCCAGTACGTGCCAGAACTCGGCCAAATCATCTTGAAAGGGTCCACCCGCGATGTGAATCGCGTGATGGAACTGATCGAGGACATCGAGGCCAAGGCGTTGTTGACGCAGCCCGATATCGAAGTCGTGACCCTCGAACACGCCGACGCCAATGCCGTCGCCTCGTTGATGGAACAGCTCTACGACGACATTCTGTCCTCGCGTCTTGGTGATGTCAGCATTTCATCGCTCGACAGCCCGAATGCGTTGTTGTTGATCGGCCGCAGTGAAGCCATCGAGTCGCTGAAGGACTTGATTAGCAAGATCGATTTGCCCGTCGAATCGGCGAGTCGCTTGCGGGTCTTCCGGTTGCAAAACGCTTCCGCGATTGACGCCGAAACCGCCATCCGCGACTTCTTCACGGATCGTCCCGGAAGCAGCGACGACCCTCGTCCCGGGATCGGGCCTCGCGTCCGCGTCTTGGCCGATTACCGAACCAACTCGTTGGTCGTGAGTGCCTCCCCGCGTGACATGACCGAAGTCACTCGTTTGATTGAGGAGCTGGACGTCAAAGACACTCCCGCAACGAGCGAATTGAAAGTCTTCCCTTTGAACAACGCTTCGGCTGAAGACCTCGCCGTCACGCTGCAAGACGCCTTCATCGGATCGGAGATCACCGGCAGCGAGAACGTTTCGGCGCCTTCGACCTCACTGAAGATCGTCGCTCTGGACAGCGACGGCAAACGAGTGGTCGAGTCTGGGATTCTGGCCGGTGCGACCGTCACACCTGACTCGGGAGCCAACGCGATCGTGGTGCGAGCGCCATCGAGCAGCATGCCACTGATCGGCGAGTTGATTCGTCAACTCGACAAGGCCCCGGGAATCGATTCGCTTGTTAAGGTCTTTACGATCGAGAACGGCGACGCCTCTCAGCTGAGTGTCGCATTGGAGACTCTTTTCGGAACCGACGCCGCGACGCAAGGCACCCAAGTCGGCGCCGCCAATTTGGCTGGTTTGCCGTTGGCCTCGGCTGCCGGTGAAAGCAGCCTGGTTCCGCTGCGATTCTCGACGGACATTCGAACCAACAGCATCATCGCGAGCGGTTCGTCTTCCGATCTCGATGTCGTCGAAAGCATCTTGCTTCGCTTGGACAGCGAAGGCTTTGCCGAACGGATCACCGAAGTGATATGGTTGCGAAACAATGATGCGGCCGCCGTCGCACTCGCCATCACCAACTACGTCAACGAGCGTCAACAGTCGCAGACTCAGATCCAAC
>JBCBOT010000059.1:0-32355 GCA_039821165.1 Planctomycetota bacterium
CGCCACTCGCCACTCGCCACTCGCCACTCGCCACTCGCCACTCGCCACTCGCCACTCTCAACGACCGTTTTCCCCCATCGCCCTCAGTCTCGTGCTTAAGTGATCTCATCCGACCTACGCTTACCTATCAGGGGCCGACCGTTCGGCGGTGCGAGCGTACCTTCCTGATGCCATGCCCCACCAGGACTCACGCGTCGGAGTCCACTTTTGATAGTTGATGCGATGAAACCGACCATTCAACAGATTGTCGAGAACGACAACATTCCTTCTCCCCCGACCGTCGCCGCTCGACTGCTTGAATTGGTCGGCCGGCCCGACTCTCGGATGGATGAGATCACCAAGGTACTGAGTGCCGATCCAAAACTCTCGGCGAAGCTGATCGACTATTGCAACTCGCCGATTGTGGCCACCAAGCGCGAGACCAGCAGCCTACAACAAGCGGTCACCGTTCTCGGGATGCGAACGGTACGACTCTTGTCGCTCTCGTTCTCTCTCATGGACACGCGAGGCGGGAATGGTTTTCCCTATGAAGAGTTTTGGCGCAACTCGCTCGCCGATGCCATCGCGGTCAAACAGGTCGCGAAGCACCTTGACCGGAATCCCGAGGAAGCATTTCTGCTTGGGTTGGTGTTCAATATTGGATTGATCGGGATCGGTTCCGCATTCGCCGACGAGATCTCCGCGCGTTTCGGTGACAAGAGCGTCTTCGACTCACTCACGCCGGAAGTCGAACAAGAGATTGCGGGCTCGAGCCGTTTTGTGGTCGGCGGTAGCTTGTTGGAGAGGTGGCACTTCCCCTCCGAAATGGTCAACACGCTGAAACACTTTGACCCGTGTGACCTGAGTGCCGAAACCGAGCCCTTTTATGTCGGACAGGAGATCGGCTCCCTACTCGTCTGTCGCCGCGCCGATGCGCGAAAGATCAGCGAAGCCAAAAAGACGGCGGAGGCATTGCTCGGAATCGACAATGAGCAATTCGACGCCCTTTTCGATTCGATGCTCGAAGAATGGCGTGGCTACGAAGGGCTCTTTGATTTCGAAGCGATCGAATTTGAGTCGATTCGCGATCTCGAGTCTCGGGCGAGAGATTCCATCATGGAAATCTCGTTGGGTCTCGAACGAAAGGTCGAGGAAATGGCTCGACAACAGGAAGAGCTTCGGGCGATGGCGATGGTAGATTCGCTGACGCGGCTGAAGAATCGGTCGGCCTACGACTTAGAAGTCGAGGGCGTTCTCGATTTGCACCGGCGCCACGCGAGATCCTTTGGCATGATCGTCGCCGACATCGATCATTTTAAAGCGTTCAACGACGAGTTTGGTCACACGACCGGCGACAACGTGTTGAAAGAGGTCGCGGCGTGCCTTGACTCGAACAGCCGACAATACGACACGGTGTACCGATTCGGGGGCGAGGAATTTGCGGTCGTCGTGGCCGACTGTGACTACGACGCCACGTTGAGAGTTGCGGAACGGTTACGATCGGCCGTGGAATCACTTGAGGTCGACTTCGAAGGCGAGCGGTTGCATGTGACCGCGAGCTTCGGCGTCTGCTGGGTCGAAAATGGCATGCTCGACAAGATTGAAAGCCTCTTCAACCAAGCCGATGCGAATCTCTACGAGGCGAAGCGGCAGGGTCGCAACCGCATCGTTGCGGGCAAGGCGATGCCGATGGCCTTACTCAACTAGGACAGCTCGTTCGAGCTTCACTTCCGAAACGCCTTCGCGACTCAAGTGTACGCGGGGGCCATGCTCGACTTCGAGTTTGCGACTCGCTGAACCGCCGCTACAATCGTCGCCGGCGGGACCGGACCGGATTGCGATCAATCCAACACGGTTGATCTTTTGCGACGCGCATCCAACGGCCCTCGTCCCATCATGTCCGGCTCGACTTCGATCCAGAAAATGCGTCGGGGACTGGCAATCGTGCTGGGCACCTGTGCCGTTGGTGTCGCCGGCTATGTCATCGCGGGTTGGAGCCTTCTCGATGCGGTCTACATGGTCGCAATCACGATCTATGGTGTGGGTTATGGCGAAGTCCGCCCCATCAACGACCCCACGCTGAAACTATTCACGCTCGCGCTCGTTGTCACCGGATGCACCTCCGCCATCTATGTCCTCGGCGGTTTTGTACAAATGATCGCGGAAGGCGAAATCCAACGGGCATTGGGAGCAAGACGGATGAGTCGAGGTATCGAACAAGCAAGAGATCACACCATCATCTGCGGCTATGGCAGGGTCGGACAACGCCTCGTTGAGGAACTGCGTCAGTCCGAGCTTTCGTTTGTGATCGTCGACCGAAACTCCGAAAGGCTCGCCGAAGCCGAACGGGATGGTATGCTCGTCATCGTCGGTGATGCCTCCGAAGAGACCGTGCTCCGCAAAGCGGGTGTCGAACGTGCGGCCGTCTTGGCGACAGTGCTCCCTGGGGACGCCGAGAATGTTTTCGTCACGCTCACGGCGCGGGAACTCAACGGCGACATCCAAATCATCGCGCGAGGCGAATCCGAGGCGACGGAACGCAAGCTGCTCCGCAGTGGAGCCGACCGTGTCGTCCTACCCACGCAAATCGGCGCCGCAAAAATCGCACAACTCATCGCGAGTCCGACAGTCGAATCGCTTGTCGGCGACGTCCGCGCGTTTGCAAGACTGAACCAAGACTTGGAAACGTTCGGGCTCGGCATGCTGGAAATTCCAATCGAGGAAAACTCTTCACTCGCGGGCAGCTCCATCCGTGAAGTCGAACTCACTGGTGACGGCGGTCACGTCGTGGTCGCACTCAAGCGAAGCGACGGAGAGGTGATCCGCAACCCAAAAATGGACGAGTCGGTTCACGCCAACGACAAACTAATTGTCCTTTCTCACAAAGAAGACCTTCCCTCGATCAGCAAGCGGGCCGCACAGCCAGTCGAACAACGAATGTACCGTGGTGTCCGCTACTAGATCAAAGGCGGCATTCCATTCCCAATCCCCTTTCGAAGCACCTCACGCCCCAGGACGGCTCCTCGGGAACGCAGTCCTGAGTCACCCCTTTCCGGGCAGTGGCAACCCGAGCCCGTCGCCATTGGGTTGGAATCCATCTCCATCGACATCCACGAAGATCGGATTGCTGACGGCGATCGGAGGCCGGTTGCCGTAGTTCTGCCCCATCACCTTTTGCATCGTCATTCCCTCACCGATCGCACCGACAATCAAATGCGAGTCGCGATCGATTTCCACTTCGAAAGTGGAGTCGAATTTGACGACCTCCCCCGATTCTCCGAAAAGCTCCGGTGAACTCTTTCGCGTTCGATTGAGTGCCGTTCGGGGTCGACCGTTGACGAAAACCTGCACGCGATTGATGTCCAGCCAATTCGGGCACTGCACTTTCACGTGGACCGTGACACTTCCGTCGGCTGCTCTCAAGTCGTCGCCAGGGATTGCGACACGATCACTCGCTTTCGACGTTGCCCGTACCGTCATGAAAGGCCCCGTCGACATGATGATGTGTCCCGCCTCGGCGTTGTGAACCATCTCAAGGGTACTGATTTCTGCTGGGTCATCACTCGAAGACTTGAACCAGTTGCGAAGCCACCCGCTGCCGTGGTGGTTGTAGTGCGCATCGGTGTTGACGACGCCCGGAATACGATAGCCATCGTTCAACAACTGCAACCACTGAAAGAGCGGAATCCTCATATCACGAACGTTCGGCGGATTGGCCACGACATCCTCAAAGATCGTTTGCGGAGGATGGACTTCGATCACGTCCATCCACTGCAACATGCCTCGGAAGCCCGCATCCGCTTTCCCGTCCACATCGAGATCGCCGTAAATCTGATGCAAGTTGGGGTGGTTTTGCTGGACAAGTTTTTCACTTCCGCCGTCCCACATTGCGATACGCTCAATCTGCACCACCGGATTCACATCCGTGCGAGGTCCACCACCGTTCTGGGTATGAGGATGGTGGTGCAACGGAAATGAATTCTGGTGGTTCACGGGAAGCGGCCGGCCCGTAATCTCCATACCACTACATGTCGCCATCGCCTCTTCGAGTCCCATCGCTCTCAGGTGTGGGACGTAACTGCTAATCCGGTTGTGCTCAGTGCAGGGAGCAAACTCCAGATGCTCGCACAGTAGATTTTCGACACGACCGTATTGGTCGGAAACATTGTCTCCCGATGGGCTACTGTGGCTGTGTAACTCCGTGCTCACCCAGCCCGTTGTGTCGACCACTCGGGGCAGCACGATATTCAGGTTCTTCCATTTGCCAGCTTCTACCTCGATCGTCTCGATCACCCGGTTGTACTCCGGTCCTCTGCTAAAGACGATTTCGTATTGCCCTGAATCCAACGCACATCGCATCGCCCCGTGTACCGAGTAGACGCAATTCTTCACAAACGTTCGCGTACTGTCCGGTCCAAAATCCACGGGCGACTGATCAACACCGACCCGATAAATTGTCACTTTCGCCGGAATCGAGATGCCTTCACCATCGACGATGCGTGCGATGAATCCGCGGCCGTTGGCGAGCTTGAGTTGGATCGGGTCCAGGCTCCCGTCCACACGTATCCGCGTCGTGACGGGGCTAAACCCGATAGCCGATGCTTCTACTTGATAAGTGCTCTCGGCAAGCCGCGTCGCTGCTCGCCCTTCATCATCGGTCTGTAGCTCAAACGAGTCCTGACCCGCTCCAGTGATCTTCAGCGTCGCGCGCGTGATCGACTCATCGCCGAACTCAGGTAGTTGGTCGTCGACTTCGAAGAAACACATTGCCGCGTGCTCAAGTGCACCGATCAAATCCAGCTTGGAGGTTGCCGGGTAAATGCGGGTTTCCCACGAGACCTGGTTCTCACGTTTGACACGTTGATGACGTAGTTGTGCAGGACGACCATTGACCCATCTGATCCCTTCTCCCGTAAACCCGACGCACTGGCGAAAGAATGGGTCCTCGCAGAGCGCAACGTTGTCCATCACCGAAAATTTGAATGTCCTATCCGCTCGCACTCCATCAATCGCCCTCACTCGAGAAGCCTGATCGCCTGTGACGACAACCGATGCCGTCACGTACGGGTCTCCATCCTTCAATCGATAGGTCACCGTCGCGCTGGTCCCGTCATCAGCCATCGATCGTGACGATCGACATTTCCAAAACACGCCCTCTTCGCTCGTTCCGATTTCCACTCCTGATGGATCCTGGAACAGATAGTTACCCATCGTCGGAATGTACGCGCTGAGTTGGTCATTGGACGGCTCATTGAGCGAGAGATCGAGGATCGAGGCCCCAATGTTCCGCACCGTTAGGTTTGCATCCCGCGTCGCGATCGGCGCGGCGATAATCACGGTGATCTTGTCATTCGACATCACATAGTCGCCGTAGATCCAATCGACTTCCTTTCCCGCAATCGATGGCCCAAATTCGGGGTAGATGACACGAACCTCCGCAGCACTCAAAAGCGGTGCAAGAACACAGGTGACTGCGGAAAAGAGGAATTGCAAACGACGATGCCTGGCGCTCATGATTTGTTTCTCAGTTTGGGTGCCACGATCATAGCGACGATGAATTGATCTCTGTCGTTCTGGACGAACGAAATGTGACGCCATGGACTGGGTAAACTGACCCCACCCACGTCGCGCGACGCTGGACCGCGTCTCAGTCGTCTCAACGGCAGATTGAGTCCGGGATATTTCCCGCAAGTCCGAACAAACAAATCGACCGACCCAAGAACTCTTGAAAGACCCAATGATTCGTTCATTTCTTCCCGTTGTTTTCTTGATCGCGTCGACGCCCCTGCACGCCGAGGAGCTTGCCGGTCAAGTCGAAGCATATCTCGACCAAATTCACGAACAGATGGGATTCCGTGGAGCCATCCTCGTGGCCAAAGACGGTGAAGTCGTTTGGTCGGGTGGTCGTGGAACGATCTCGCAAGACAGCGAAGTACGCATCGACAATGAATCGCTCTTCGAAATCGCATCGTGCACCAAACCGATCACCGCACTCGCCGTCGTCAGACTGGCCGAAGAAGGCAAGCTCAATCTGGACGACGCCATCGCCAAGTACTTCGACGACGTGCCAGAGAGTTGTCGAGCCATCACCATTCGCCACCTTGTGATGCACACGTCAGGCATTCCTGGCACGAACGTGGATGGCCACCCAACGGACTTTCGTCTCGCGCTGCATGCGTTCCTCAAAGGCGGTCCACGGCACCAACCCGGTACGAGATACGAGTACTGGAATCAAGGCTACGCAATCCTCAGCGAAATCATCGCGAAGGCAAGTGGCAAGCCTTACACCGACTTTGTCCACGAGTCGATCTACAAACCGGCAGGCATGGTCGCCTCCTGCTTTACCGGCGACCGTTGCCCAGATGAGATGAAGGCAGTCGTCGGCACCGCACGAGGAAATTGGCCACGATCCTCTCTTGATCATCCCTACGGAAGTTATGGGTATCAGTATCGTGGCATGGGCGGCGCCGTCACCAATTTGAAAGACCTGTGGAAACTGGATCGAGCACTGGCTGAAGACAAACTCATCTCGCGTGAGTCTCACCTCGACATGATTGATGTGATGCCGGGCCAAACAGGCCTCGGCTGGGACGTCAGCCAAGACCCCACCGGTTCGAAGAGCCATGGCCATAGCGGATCCGTGCGGGGTTTTCTCGCCGATGTCACGCGGTATCCCTCCGTCGACGGATGTGTCTTCATCTTGGAATGCGATCAAAATTCGGTGGCGTTCTCAGTCTTGAAAGCCGGGCTGCGGCAGATCCTGTTCGGCAAACCCACCCCTTTCGTTCCGTCGGCACTAAGTGCTGGTGAACAGCGTCGACTGAACGGAACGTATTTAGACGATCGCAAACGCGCACTCACTGTCACCCTCGACCCACGGGTGAAGGATGGCGGAAGCAGTTATCCCTTTCTCCAAATCAATTGGGGCGGCATCTCGACATATGGCATCCTCGGAGAGGGCAAACAGCAACAGATCCGCCTGTACCTCATTGGTGAAGAAGGTCTCAAAGACGACGGCATCATCGATTTCCAACCAGCGACGTCGCCCCCTAAAACGGCAACCTTGCGGCTTGGGAATGGGAACGACGTCGTATTTCAGCGAGTCGACGAAAAGTGATTGCTTCCCTCAATCGGTAAACGGGGAACGCTCAAACACAACATCCTCGGACACCCGCGGGTCACCCGTTTCACGCAACTCACGCATCAGTCGCTCTTCAAGCTGCTGTCGCGTGTCGGCGTGTTTTGGCGACTCGGCCAGATTGCTGACACAGTGTGGGTCCGTCTTGATCTCGTAAAGCTCGAACCTGGGGCGACGTCCCACCGCATATTCGAACGATGCCGGATCCTCGTCACGGTGCTCAACCACCCATGCCTTCGTAGGACTTGCGTCGAGATCTCCAAACGCGGCAAACGTGTTCTCTCGCAGCCTTTCAAAAGGAGGCATCGGGGCCTGAGGACTTCCCATTCCCGGACCGATCCCCATCGGCCAACGCTCCGGTTCAAAGTTCACAATGAACAAGTGATTGGACGTTCGTATTGCCCGTTGAGGATAGGGTTTGTTGCCGGTCCTTGCCTTCCCGACGTGTCGTTCCCGACCCGTGAACACCGCATCCCGCGTCGGGTCCACGAGACCCTGTTTTTCGCTCAACAAAACCGGTTTGAGTGACTTGGCCACCATTTGTTTCGGCGCTTCGACGTTCGCAACTTCCAAGAACGTCGGTGCCAAATCGGGAAGCGAAACAAAGTCGTCAATAACCCTTCCCCGAGCCTGGATTCCGCTTGGCCATTGAATCGCGAGTGGCACACTGGTTCCGAGATCGTACAGGTTGCATTTACCGCGAGTGATGCCTGGTATCCCATGGTCACCGCTCACCACCAAGATCGTATTTTCGAGTTGGCCGACGCGTCGCAACTCCTCGATCAACACACCAAGCGCGCCGTCAAACGCCTGGACTTCGCCAAGGTAGTCCGCAAAGTCTTCGCGGACAATCTCGACATCGGGTAGGTACGGCGGCAACTTGCCCTTCAGCCTTTCGGGATCGATCCCCCATAGCTTCTTCCCGCTCCCAGCGATCCATTTACGGTGACAGTTCGTCGGCCCGAGCCAATAGCAAAATGGCTTGTCACCATCGAGCTTTGCATTGCCATCCGCATCGAGAAACGACCTTACGTTCAATCGTATTTCTTCGAAGAGCTTGTCTTTTCCGGCTTGAGAATCCGCAGCCTTCATCGCATTCTGCGAAAACCCATTGAACCGTCTCCCATGACGATTGAAGGAAGTTCGCTTGCCACCGTGGGGAGCATCCTTCGGCTCGCCGGGACTCCACACTTTGTAGGTGTGACCGATACGGTAGCCCGCCTTCTCAAGAATCAGGGGATACGACTCGCTCGAAAAATCCCACTTGGCTCCCTGCAAGATAGAGGCTCGACCGCATCGCCAAAAATGTTGACCCGAAAGCAAGGAGCTACGACAGGGAGTGCATGACGGAGCACTCACAAACGCGTTTGTAAAGAGCACCCCGTTGGCAGCAACGGAATCGAAATGAGGAGTCGAGACGAGATCGCTAATGCCACCCGGTTCGAGTTTCGCATAGGCACTCGCGTATTTACCCCAATCGTCGGCAAATGCCATCACGATGTTGGGACGATCCGCCGCCGACACGCTCGAGGCGATTAAAAGCAAAGACAAGAGTGTGATGGCACGTTGCATTTTTTCTTCACTCAACCTGGGAAGACCAGCTTCGTCCTCAAACCCGGATCGGGCTTGAAGTACGATCTGCTCTGGGACGTGGGAGGCGCAGGAATCGCTTGCAAGTCTAACGCGGTTCTTTCAGCACTGGGTTTTCCGGGGCGGGCTATTTAGACCGCTCCTGTTTGGACGTCGAAAGCGGTGGTTGATCCCACAATCGATAGGGATCGTCGAGTCGCTCCATCTCTCGAAGCAGCAACGCCTCCATCTCAGCCAACTTGCTTGCGTGGTCGGGAGACTCAGCAAGATCGATTTCGTGTTCGGAAGGCGTGTGCCCGGTGCGTGCCACCACTTCTTCCGCGTGATGCTCGATCAGCAACTCGTGAGGATTCTGGGCGAGGTGAAACAGCTGCGTCTCTCGCACCGTGCCATCCATCGTGTCGTACTTGATGAGCTTCCAATCTCCTTTGCGAACACTCCGCATTCCGGGTTTGGTTCCACCACAGTAGCAGCCGTACAAAACGTCGCGAACGGTTTCTTGTTTCCCCATCAACACCAGCTTGAGACTCTTCCCCTCGGCCGTTTGCGGAATCTCGATTCCGGCGAGTTCACAGATGGTGGGCAGGATGTCGAGGAGATAGCCATTAGCGACTCCGCGACTCGAGGGTTGAATTCCCGGACCGGTCACAAGAAAAGGCACCCGCCAGGTGTGTTCGTAGAGGTTTTGCTTACCGGTTAATCCATGACGCCCCACGGAGATGCCATGGTCCGAGGTAAAGATCACATAGGTGTTTTCAAGTTCGTCAATCTCATCCAACCGATCCAATACCTTTCCTATTTGCTCGTCGACGTTTTCGATGCAAGCGTATTCACGGCCGAGTTCGTTTCGAATGGTTGCTTCCGTTCGCGACGTGAGCACGCCGGGAACTTTCACTTCGTCCCTCAATCCCGGATGCCCGTGGTGAAACGGATGTTCGGGCAACCAAGTGATCGGAAGGGGCGGTGATTTCGGATGAATCTCTGTCGGCGGCTGCGTGCGGTTCTCCGCTCCGTACTTAGCGAGCAGATCCTCTCGCCCAACCCTCGGATCATGGGGGTGCGAGAATCCAAAATAGATCAAGAAAGGCCTCTTCTCACCCGACTCTTCTCGAGCCCGAAGAAACTCCAGGACCTGACGACCATGCCATTGGCTTCCATCATCATCGCCGGCCTTGCGGCAGCTCTTGTCACGGACCGTGGCAAACAATGCGTTTGCCTGGGAATAACTATTTCCTTTCTTGCACGTTCGAAAGGTGTCGTAGCCGGCTCGATTGAAAACGGCGGGCATCGTGTGATTCAGAATCACTGAGCCGTCGACCGAATCAGCACTCTTGTTTTTTGCCTTGCGACCGCGCGAAGGAAGATGCCAGAGTGTCCGCCCACTCATGATCATGGTTCGCGAGGGCGTACAAACCGCCCCGCTCATTGAACCCATGTGATACATCTGGTCGAGCACCATCCCGGATGCAGCCAACCGATCCAGACTCGGTGTCTCGCAGTGTTCGCCCCCGTAACAGGAGAGCGTCAGGGGAGACTGATCATCTGTCACGATGACCATGATGTTGGGCCGATCGTCGGCGAGGACGGCAACGGCCGACCAGAGTAAAAGCAAACCGGTTCGCAGAATCATGGAAAACAGCCTCACAGAGGGTACTCGTCGCGAAATCACGCTGCGACCGCACCAAAAAGAAGTCCAACCAACATGAATCCAAACACGACGACGTTGATGAGTAAGCCGACGGCGGTGAAGATTCCGGCGATCAAAAAGAACAGCCCGATGGATTGATTCGCTTCCATGAATGCATTGCCATTACCAGTGTTGTTGCCCTCTTCGAGAGACTGAGCGGCTTTGCGAAGTGCATTCCCCATGATCGCGACGGGGACTCCGAAGATCGCACCCACGATGGTCAGACAGTAAAGGATGCCACCGATCATCGTGAGGATTCCGATCAACGTCATGAAGTGACGTCTTTCATAAAGCGGACGAAAGATCGTCACAAGATCCGACGTAGGGCCCCCGCCAGCGGTTGTCGGCGAGTACGGATTGGCTTGATTGGGAAAGGAAGGATCCTGTGACATCTGTTCAACCGTGAGAACGTGCGAGTGAATAATTCGCACACTATAGCAACAGCGGGATCAGTCAGTGCGAACTCGCTTCGACCGAAACTGGTCCTGACAATTGCAACAGTAACGAGTTCACCTTCCCTGGAGAGATCCAATGCCCCACGTCATGGTCGACATTGAAGCCGATGGTCCCATCCCCGGTGACTACTCGATGATTTGCTTGGGGCGGTCATCGTGGAGCCTCAGCTTGAACGCACCTTCTACGGCAAGCTCAAACCGATCTCGGACGAATTCGTCCCCGAGGCTCTTCAGGTCAGTGGTTTCACACGCGAAGAGTGCCTCGCGTTTGATGAGCCAAAGCAAGTCATGGAGTCGTTTGAAAAATGGCTTGCTGAGCAGTGCAGCGGTCGGCTCTTCTTTGTCTCCGACAACAACGGTTTTGACTGGCAGTTCATCAACTGGTACTTCCATCACTTCCTTGGAAAGAATCCCTTCGGTCACAGTTCGACCAATCTTGGATCGCTCTACAAAGGACTCCAGAAAGACACGTTTTCGAATTTCAAACACCTCCGGAAAACGAAACACACGCACCACCCCGTTGACGACGCACGCGGCAACGCGGAAGCCTTCCTGCAGATGAAGGAGATGGGGCTGAAAGTCAGCTGGAAATAACCCGTGGTTCCTAGGGGAACGGGAATACTTCGAACAAGTTCCCACTGATCCGCCCGTAGTCTTGACCGTCGACATCTCCATCCCCATCGGAATCGAATGCCGCATTGAATCCCGGATCCTCCGACGTGAGAAAGAACGTCTGCGCGAATCGGCCAAAGTCTTGTCCATCCATATCCCGGTCGCCATCACTGTCGCCCAGGAACCGATAGATGAGATCCAACGGCGACTCACCGAAGACAGAATCGCCCCCGGCGACCCCGTCCTGATCTCCATCGAGCAGTGTTCCCATGAGATCCGTGACGTTCGATCCGTTCACAGTCAATTGATAGTTTCCATCGACGAGCGAGGAACCGAATGGATTCATGTGCTGACCGCTGAACAGTAACGTCGCCTCGGTGACTCCGCCGACTTGATCGGTCGAAAGTGTGAAATCGACAACGGCGTCCACGGGGTTCGCTATTCCAAGTTTGATAAAGTCGAAGGACGCATCGGAGACGTTGACGACCTGGTCGAAGACCACGGTGAGACTCGCAAACACGGATCGCTGATTATTGCCGGGCTCATTCTGGTCGTAGCGCAACGCTGCGACCTCAGGCAGATTCAACACGTCGATGGAAAGCGGACGTTCGACCCGGGCTCCCGAAGCGTCGACCGCTGCAACACGAACGCTGTAAGACGGCAGCAACTCATAGTCGATGGATTCGTTTTGCCGTAGGAACAACGAGTCCCCGACGATCAAGAATGATCCGTTGTCCGTGTCACCGCCACCGGATGCAAATTCAAAGGTGTGGGTGTCCCCAAGATCGACGTCGACAGCAGTCAGTGTCCCGACGAATAGGTCTGCTGAACTCGTGTCCGTGTTCTCGGTCACCAAGTGATTGCCAAGCACCACATCCGTTGGGGCGTCGTTGACCGGCTGAATCGTGATGGTGATACGGGCGGTCGCACTCGTGTCCAAACCACCATTTGCAGTGCTACCGTCATCCTGCACATAGAAGTCAAAACCCTCCGGTGCATTCGAGTCTTGTTCGGGCGTGAAGTAAAGCTGTGCAGGAACGGCGATCGGAAGGTCCGCAACATCCAGCGCCGGGCCGCCGGGACTGGTCGCGATCGTTCCATTCGTCGGCAAACTCGTCAACCAATAGGTCAAGTCTTGCGTGATCGCTGGGTCGCCGTCGTCGCCGGTGAGGACGATCGGAAGCTCGGTATCCTCAACCGCTTGAACACTCTGCGGATCGGCAGTCGGTTGCTGGTTCACCGCAACCGTAAAGAGGCGTTCAAAATCGCCGCCTTCGGTACCGTCACCGTCTCCATCGAGTCGTAAACCGGCGGTGTCGTGAATGCTCCGACTGAGACCGCTCGGAATCCGCAAGCGATAGTCGCCCGGCGGAAGAATACCTTCCGCGATCTCGAGCGTGACAAAGTCATCGCCGAGCGTGAACTGAGGCAGCACCGAATAAACAATGTCGTCACCGTCACCGAATAGCCCGTTCGGTCCACTCGCGCGCAAGTCATAGGCGGCCGGCGCGGCCGCATCAATATTGTTGACTTCCTCGCTAAAGATGACCCCAATGCTCTCGATCCCGAGAGTGGTGATGCTTTGGTTTTCAACGGCTGGTGGTGAAGACATCGTCACCTGTGGCGGAACAACATCCGAGCTCTCGCCTCGGAATTCATAGGCGCCGATATCCACAGAACCCGCTGCGGGTTCGAATCGGAGCGAGTTTTGATTGGTCAGCGTCGTCGCACCATCGATGCTCGCCAAGAGGGTGTCAAACGCTCGGCCTTCATAACCAGAGAGCCCGATGGTCGGGGTGAGATTGGCATTGGCGTCGCCGTAGTGGAACTCGATCGCGCCCGTTGAAAACAGTGTGACGGAAAAATTGACTTTCCCGTTGTTGTCAATGTTGCGCCCCGCCCATCGGATCGTCACCTGATCCGCGATCGTGGTGTCAACGAAAATGTCCTCGTTGGTTCCGTTCGTGGCGATCCGATCCCACAAGGGTGCGACGCGAGGATAGTCGTTCAGCTTCTCCGTGGAATTGTTGGTGTCGCCCGCGTTGGCAGACGAACCGAATTGCAAGAATCCGCTGGCACTGACCCAAACGTCGTTGTAATCCGCGCCTGCGTAGTTGAACGTGAACGGTAGCAAGTAGTTCCAGCGCGAACCGAATCCACGCCAGTTCTGAGCGATCCCACCATCGTCATCAAACAAGTTGCTACCGAGATCTGTCTCTGATGAGAACTGGGGTGCTCCCACGTTTGCGGTATCAGGATCATCGAGTCGCGGTGAGCCCTGGATATCCGTGCCGGTTGCAAAGTTGCCGTTCCCACGATCGATCGTCGGCGAGTCTTTTCGAACGATGAAATTATCGTCTAAACCGCCGTCGTAGCCATTGCCCGAGTTGGCTAGCGGGTCGTATCCGATCGTGTTGTCGGCACCATCGATGTCAATAAAGTCGGGGTCGGCTTCGAGACTAGAGAACCCGGTACCACTCACGGCCTGCCAATCCGCAATCAAATCAGCATCCGTACCGGCCCAATGCCCCACGAATGCATTGGGGTCCGGTCCTTGACGATAGAGGTTTCGTTCAAACAGGAGGTTCGTCGTACTGCCCGATTCGACAAAGACACCATAGCCACTGTCAAACTGAATCGCGTTATTCCGCACTTCGGCGTCACGACCGCCACCAATCAACCGAATCGCATCCCCAACCGGCTGAAGAATCGTGTTGCCATTAATCTCGAGCCCTTCACCCGCGACATCCACCAAGATTCCCTGATTCGTGTTGACGTAAATGAGGTTGTTGAAAATCTCACCTGTGTACGGGAACCCGGACGCGCCGTCAGCAAAAATCCCGACGCTGTTTGAGTAAACGTAGTTACCAACGAGCTGACTCGTTCGGAAAGCCCGAATACCGTAGGTCGCGTTGTTGAAGACCCGGTTGCGGTACGCACTTGCGCCGATGCTAAACGTCCCGACTTGAATACCGACGTCGTTCCCGTAAACAACATTGCCATCCGAGACCGAGTTGGTCGATTGCTGATAGATTCCAATCCCGGGATTGTCGAAGACTTGATTGCTGAACACATCGATGTTGCCGTTCGCCTGAATCCCGTAAGTCGCATTGTTCTCAACACGATTCCCCGAGACCAACACTCGTTCCTGATTGATGTTTGTCTGGGCGTAGATTCCAACGGGGTTACCGTAAGTGTCGTTGCCGATGACACGCTGCTGACCCAGTGAGGCCAGGTTGAGAACGGTGTAGATCCCGTAGAGTGTATTGTCGTAGACCTCGTTGTCAGCGATCAAATTGCCGCCGCCAGAACTCTGAAAGATGCCATACCGGTGACCGAAAATCTCATTGCGCAAAAGCGTGTTGTTGACACCACGGATTTCGATTCCATCAGCACCGGCGTTGTCGTCGAAGACGCGAGAGTCGACGATAGTCACTTCATCATTGGTCGATTCGATGAAGATCTGGTCCGACGCATGATGAAACACTTCGAGGTTGGAGAGCGTGACTCCATCGCTGTCGACATTCGCACCGGCGTGGACGCCGATGTTCGCTCCCGTGAGCGAGAGTGAGTCCAGCGTAATGTCGTCTGCGCCCGTTAACTCAACCACGCGACTGAGGCTGGTGGAGTTGTCTCGCGTCAGCGTCGCCGTCTGAGCCCCCGATGGACCCCTGATCGCGACCCCCGAATCGGAAGCGTCCAGGAACAGGTTTCGCAACAGCTCGTAGTCGCCAGTATCCACATGGACCACATCACCGGGCCCTAGGTCGTAGGCTTGAACAAGAGCCCGAAGATCGGCCATTGGGCTTGATGGTGACAGTCCGTCGTTTCGATTGAGGCCGATTACCGAAGTGTAGACGTCATTCGTGAGTGAAGCATCGTTGACGAAAAACTCATTGCCCGCCGACACAATCTGAATCGAGTCTCGATGCTCGGCCGTCACACCGGAGGAATCGTTGGACATGATTCGGATGCGATACTCGTTGGATGGGATGGAAACGGGAACTGTCCAGTCGTAGCTCCCCCGTGCCACGACGTCCGATGCGATCGGCGTCGTGGTTCCACTGTTTACGTCCACCAATTCGATATCGACACTTGAAAGCGGTGAAACACTCGCCGCGGTGACGACTTCAGCGGGAGTCAGCGCCCGATCGTACATCGCGACTTCGTCGATCAGCCCTTTCCAGGTGTACGATGAAGTTCGTGCTCGACCAATCTCGAGCGGCGAGTTGCTCATATCCAGCGGTGCCGCAATGAGCTGCTCGCCGACGAGCGCACCGTCTGCGTACAATCGCGCGGTTGTTCCATCGAACGTCCCCGTCACATGCGTCCATTCGCCCGCCGTAAACGTGAAACGAGGGTTCAAGGTCGGGTCGTGTTGGTTGACAAAGAAGTAAATCTGCCCCGATCGACTGTAGATTCCGAATCCGTCGTTCAGGCTGGAACTGGTGGTTTTTGAAATCACATGATCGAAGGTGGATACGTTTCCAGCCGGATTGATCCAGGCCTCCACCGAAAACTCGGTGGGATTCAGTGACGGATCATCCGCGACTTCGATGTAGTCATTGTCTAGCGCGAACGAGAAAGCGGTAACGCCAGCATTCGGAAAGACTCCGACTTCACCCAACGTCGGCGTGCCGATCACGCTTCCATCAAATCCATTTCCACTGATATCTGAGACTGAGCTACCCGCGTTTTCGTTGAGACGCCAGTACGCAAGAGGTGACAGTGCGAAGTGATCAGCCAGTGTCTGCGTCGTCTCGTCCTGAAGGACCGACGTCCCCGCCGTGTGCCAACGGATCTCAAGGGTTTCGCCATGGCGGACCTTCTCGAGATCACCGGGTGCAACGATCTGAAGCGTTGCGTCGGCGCTAACGGTGGCTTCGGAGGTGCCGCCGAATGCTCCGGCATTGATCCGATTCCCATTCGGACTTGGCTCATTCACAAACGATGCAGTCTCTGCCAGCACCAACTCCCCTGCATCGACTGCGGGCGAAGCGGGCTCGACATGGAAGTCATCATCGGCACCCGAGTCACCGACGATTTGCTGAATGCGAATTGCGTCCGCGATGGTGTCGCGGAAACGATCATCGGCCACCAGCGATACGGTGAGCGTCTCACCAACGATTTCAAATGTGCCTAGATTTTCCCAACCCACAACATCCACGAAATCATCCGGAGTCGTATTGCCCTGGGACTCACGAACACTCGCGATCTGTCCGTCGGCATCGCTGATGACAAAGTCTGAGATGGTTGAATAATTTCCCGTCGGCCAAGTCGCCGCGACTTCGTAGGTGCCTCCATCGACAAGCCCCGAAAAGGTCCAAGTCGCCGTCGGAAAATCATCCCCGATTTGCCGGGCGCGAAGAGAGTCTCCGCCAAACCCAGCTGAGGCCTCCGACGTCCAGGCAAGCGTCGTTGAGAATCCCGCATCACCATCATCGATGATGACGGGGGCACCGATCGGCGTGGAATCAAATCCACGGCTATTGTTCGGCCCGTCGGGATCAACGAAGAGCGGATCGTTGGTTGCCGCATCGCCAACGATGCTGTGCTGGTCAAGCCCGAGTTGGTAGTACCACTGGGCAGCGTCATCAAACGCGTGGTCATCCCAGAGACCCAATGACGCTGGACCCGGAACATAAATCACGTTGTAGTCTGAATCGACGAGATACTCGCTCGCCGCATCGACGAAGATCGCTTCTCCGGAACCGACTTCAATGATGTTGTTGCGGAGCTTCGTGAAGCCGGAGTCTTGTATCAGCTCGACGCCACGTCCCACCGGTTGAGAGATCGTGTTGTTGATCAGCAGGGCACCCGTACGCGTCTGCCTCACGCGGAACCCGGCGCTGGTGTTGTCGTAAATCAAGTTGCCGCGTGAAACGACCCGGTTCCCGCTGTTGGATGGCTCGTATTGAATCCCGACATCATTGGAATAGACGTGATTCGATTCAAGCGTACTGATGTTGTAGGCCCGAATCCCCGCGATCGAGTTCCCGTAAGTACGGTTATTGGTCGCGCTCGCGCTGTTGGAGAACGCACCGACGGAGATCCCATACTGCCCATTGGAGACGACATTGTCCTCAATCACCGCTCCGGAAGTACCGCGGATACCGATCCCCACTCCGGTGCCATACGCGATCTCATTGCTCTGTACCTGAACCGGCCCTGAGGCATCGATCCCGTAGTTCACGTAGTTTCGAACGACGTTATTTTCCACCAATGACGGCGAGACCGTGTTGGTGCGTTCCACCACGTAGATCCCCGTTGCGACATTTACGAAACGGTTGCTCCGGAACACCACTGAAGAATTGATCGTTCCCTGGTTTTGGGAAAGAGCATTGCCGACAAAGTTGTTGAACACATTGTTCTCAACCAGATGGCCGGCTTGGTTGTGGAGATCGACTCCGCGACCGCCGTTCGAAAACTGATTCCCGTCGACAATAGCATTTGCACTTTCGATTCTCAGAAGTGCGAGATTGTTGTTCGCTCGTGAACTGTGATCGAAGGACGTGTTGAGAATCGTCGCGTTCTCATTCGTGTCACGAAGATAGACTCCATGGTTCGTCGTCCCTTCGACACGAGAGTTTCGAAGAGTGAAGTCATCACTGTCCGATGTCGACGAGGCATAGATCGCCGTGTAGGCATTCCTGAGTTCTAATGAGTCGAGCGTGATATCGTCCGCATCGATGAGCTCAAACACGTAGGAATTGCTTGACGTGTTCCCACGATCCAAAATCGTCGGGGTCGGATTCGGAACAGCCGGTGTCGGCTGGGCACCTATGATCGTGACTCCGGAGTCCTCGGCATCGATGACAAGATTCTTGAAAATCGTGTACGTGCCGCCGTCGACGAAAACGCGATCCCCCGGTCCGAGATCGTATGCCGCGAGCAGGGCCGGCAGACTCGCCATGGGGCTCGCTGGCGATTTACCGCTTCCGGCATTGCTTCCAAGGGCCGTCGTGTAAACGTCGCCAACGCTGCTCGAATCGTTAACGAAGTAGTCCGCCCCGTCATTGACGATCAGGAAAGGTTCGTAGGACTGAGCCGAAATGGATGGATCGCTCGCGGCGGTCACTCGCACCCGGTACTCGACATCCGGGGCAAGCCCATTTGGGACGGCCCAATCGTAACTGCCTTGCACGCTGACGTCATCAGCGATCACGGTCACCAACGAACCGGTCGTCGCATCGATTAGTTCCAAGTCGACTGTGACAACCGGATTCAAATTGGCAAGCTGTTCAATGACCGATGCATCGAGCACACTCTCGTAAAACGCAATTTCATCGAGGCCGCCGCGCCAAACATAGCTATTGGATCCGCCGGCACGGCCGATTTCGAGCGGAGCCGAGGTCGGATCGAGCGTGACACCTGAGCGTTCATCGACAAACTCACCATTGAGATAAAGCCGAGCGGTGTCGCCATCGAACGTGGCAGCGACATGACTCCACTCGTTCAACTCGATTGGAGCTTGGGCATCGAGAGTGCTGCTCCATTGATCAACAAAGAAGTGGATCCGTCCGTTGAGATAATAGATTCCAAAGCCATCTGAGAATCCGGTATTTGTCGTTTTCGCGATGACACTATCGAAGCTCGAAATGCCACTCGTAGGATTCACCCAACCCGACACCGAAAATACCGTCGGATTGAGAGCCGGGGCGTCGGCGACCGAGACAAAACCGTTGACACCATCAAAGGTCATCGCGGTATCCCGAAGGGGACCGAAGATGCCTGTTTGATCCTGCTGCGGTGCATCGACGAGTAGTCCGTCGAAGCCCCCGATTTGGTCCACGGCGTTGACTCCATCGGTATCACCAAGCGTCCAATGAGCGATGGCCCCCGTCGAGGTCACGGTTGCGTGGTACGAGTCATCAGCCGTCGGAGTCACCCAGTCTCCGGCCACATGAAGATCGATCGAGACCGTCTCCCCCACCGTGATTTTTTCGAGCCCACGCGGATTCAATACTTGTACAACATCCGCGGGGCTTGCCGTGGCGTTCGGTGTTCCACCATGAAAGCCGAGATTGATCCGCCGGCCGCTCTGCGCCGGTTCGAGCGAAAAGTCATCGATCAGCGAACCCGCGTCGACACCAGCAGATCCAGCGACGAGACGGAAGTTGTCGTCCGACGAGGCATCACCAACGATCTCTCGAATTCTGACCGCGTCGGCAACGGTGGTGCCGTTTCCATCCTGCAACTGAATCGTCAACGTATCACCGATCATCGTGACGTCTGACAATTTCAGCCACAGCGGGTTGGTCGTGCCCAACCCTCGGAAACGCTGATTGATGTTTCTGCGTAAGGCGGCGCCGCCGGAATCAACAATCGCGTACTCGGCACTGCTGGTGTAGTTTCCATCGGGAAACGTGACGGATACTTCGTAGGTGGTCCCGGGAGTCAGGCCAACGAACTCCCACTGAGCCGACGCATTTTCGTTCAACAGCGTCGAATCGCCATCAAAGCCAGTTGCCGGTCCCGCTGCCCCAGCGGAAACCGTAAACGAAGCGTCACCGTCATCCACGATGGTTGCAGAACCGACCGTGGTCGAGTCGTATCCAAGCAAACCATCCGATCCACTCGGACTCACAAAACCGGGTTCGTCGCCAGCAGATTTTCCAAAGCGACTGTTGAAATCAAAACCCAACTCGTACACCCAATCCGCCCGTGAATCGAACTGTTGGGCACCCCAAAGCGCTAGCGCACCTGGTGCGGGTGCGTAGATCAGGTTGTAATCCGAGGCGAAGCCACTCTGGCTATTGGCATCGACGTCATACGCAAACCCTGTTTGGATCTCGACGACGTTGTTACGGAGTTCAATTCCGGTTGAACTCTGATTTAGATGCACGCCCGATGCCGTGGGTTCGTAGAGCGTGTTATTGCGGATGAGTGTCCCGGCGCGACCCGCAGCGACCTCGATGGAGTATTCCTGGCTGTCATAAATCAGGTTATTAAAAATCTGAACGCGGCCGACATTCGAATTAGCCGTCGCGATGCCGATTCGATTGTCAAAGGCGGTGTTGCCTTCGATGACACTCGACGAGAAACCGCGAATGCCGATGTCATTATCGTAGGCGGTATTGTCTTGGATCGTCGCGCTAGCGCTAAACGCCCCCGCACTCAACCCGATACCGTTGGAGAACGCAATGTTGTTCTCGGCGATGGAATCGAATGTGACCTGAATGCCGATGGAATCGTTTTCCCAAGCAATGCTGTCGGTCACCAGAACGTCGTACGCGCCGTAAATCCCGACCAAACTATTGGCGAAAACCTCGTTCCCGGACACCAGAGTAGGGGTCGAGTTGAAGCTGCTGACGTGAATGCCGGTGGAGTTTGAATGAGCCTGGTTATTGAGTACGACCGCTCCTGTGTCAGCGTTTCGATCCAACCGCAAACCGGTGCTGTTGGCGAAGAACGTGTTGTCCTCGACCCGCGACGCTGCGCCACTCAACCACACGCCATTCGAACTGCCTGAGACCTGGTTCCCTCGCACCACGGCAGCGTCGGATTGAATCCGCACCCCTTGGAAACTCGAGCCCCCGATGACCTCGGAGTTTTCGATCGTAAACTCATCATTGCTCGTTCGAATCCAAATCTGCTCTCGGGCGTTACCCGAAATTTGGGAACCTCGAACGATGATTCGATCACTGTCGGAAGTCGTCGATCCATCGATTCCTCGCTCCCCGCCGGTCATCGATAGCGATTCCAACACGATGTCATCGCCGCCATCGAGTTCAAATACATAATTCCCGGTCGCCGTGTTGCCGCGGTCGAGAATCGTCAAGAGCGAGCCATCAACATCCGTCGTTCCTTGAATCAATACGCCGCTGTCCTCCGGCTGGAGCAGAATATTGCTGTCCACGCTGTAGGTACCGGGGCCGACAATCACGGTGTCACCAGGTTCGAGATCATACGCCTGCAACACACCCGCGATGGATGCCTTCGGTTCTCCCGGTGACAATCCACTGTTCGCGTCATCACCGGACACGGAGACGTAGTAATTGCTGATCGGTTCGCTGATTTCAAAGACCGAGCCCGAAGTGTCCGAGAGAGTCGGCATATCGTTGCGGGTGACCTCGATTCGATAGTCCGTGTCTGCCGCGACATCTCCGGGGATCAACCAGTTGAACTCTCCCGTATTGGAGACGTCATCCCCGATCAAACGAGAGAACCCGGCGTCACCGTCTTTGAGCAAGGTAATGTCCACGGTCGTCCCCGCCCCGAGTAAATCACTCCGCCAAATGACATCGAAGGCCTGATTCTGTAGCCAAACCTCTCCGCCATCCGGTGCGATCAGCGACACAAACTGCGTCGGACTCTTCGATGCGAGAGCACTGTTTCCATAGGCCCCGAGATTGACGAATCCTCCGCTCGGCGACGGCTCATCAGCGAAATCGAAGGCGGCATCGCCGCGGTCGATTGCCGGTGACTGCACCGCGTCCACCAACTCCACAGAAGCCAACGAGGTTGCTCGACCGGTGCCTGCGTCGTACACCGGTGACAACGAGCCAGTAAACCGACCGACGTCGCTTTGCAAATGGAAATCGTCGTCGCGTCCATCGTCGAGAGTGTCGACAAAGCCGAGGACGTTGCCCACACCATCCGGATCGACGAACACCGGATCCTGCTCGAGACTTTGCGAGTCGGTGAACGCCGCGTTCCGCCACGACGAAAGTGTCGGACGTGGCGTCGCTTGCCAAAGGGCCACGTTCCCCGTTCCCAGCACGTGGAACAGATTGAAATCGGAATCGATGCCGACCTGACTGTTGGTGTCAAACGACAGCGCCGTTGAATCGATCGACGTGAAGACGTTGTTTCGAAGCACCGTGCCGGATGTGTTTTGCTCCATCCGCAGCCCCGAACCCTGAGTGGTGTAGAGCGTGTTTCCGGTGACGTTCGCATTGCTCGCGGCTCGTAGCAGAATCGCTTGCTGGGTCGTGTCATAGATCAAGTTACGATCTAGGTCGCCGCGATAACCCGCTGAACTCGTGTTGGTGCGAATCCCGATAGGACTCGAATAAATCGTGTTCTGCTGGGTAACGTTATTGGACCAAGTATCGACCCCGACGGTGCTGTTGTCGTAGAGCCGGTTGCGGCTGATCGTGATGTTTCCCGATGAGAAATTGCCGGCACTGACGCCGATGTCATTCCCGAAAATCACGTTTTGGTCGACCAACGCGTCTCGAGCCACATCGATACCGATTGCCGCGTTGGAATGCACCGCATTGAGGCGAACGGTAGTCCCGCCGCTCACGTCCAAGCCGTCGCCACTGGAACCTGCGATCTCACTGTTCTCGATCAGCGTTTGACCGGTATTGAACGTGTTTTCGACGAAGATTCCGCGAGCGTTGTTGAAGACGGAAACGTCTGAGATCGTCAAGTCGGCCTGATCGGTCGCGTTGATTCCGTCGGCCGCGTTACTTTCGATCTGACCACCGCTAATGGAAGCGATTGATGAGTCCAAGTGGATTCCATGTTGTCCGTTATTAACCGAAACAACATCGATCAGCATCGTGAACTCGGAATCGTCTTGGATATAAATCCCGTCTTCGGAATGGCCTCGCACCGTCAACGCTTCGCCCGTAAACGCGGTGCTTCCCGCGCGTGCATGAACCCCGAATCGGCTATCCCTTAACGTGAGGTATCGCAACGTGGTTTGATCGGAATCATCCAGAAGCACAACGGGGGCGTCGGTGGCCGGATGCGCGGGAAGATTGTCCGCGACACCCGAAGCCGGAAGATCGGGTCCCGTCCAAATGAATCCCTCATCGTCGCCGACACCAACGATGTTGCTGATCACCGTTGGCGAGAATGCGTGGTACGTGCCGGCATCTTGGAACAACGTTTGATTCGCTCCGAGCGAGTAGATTCGCAGAACGTTGTTCGGATACGGTTTCGGCGTAGAAGGCGTTTTCCCAGTACTGCGGTTATTGCCCAGCGCCGAAGTGTATTGATCCCCGACGGAGGACCCGTCGTTCACATAGAAGGTGTTCGTGTTCTCTGGGACCGCAAAAGTCTCCGCACTACGGTCAAATGATATCGCGTCGCCGACGAGAGAAATCTGAATGCGCCAGCCAAACGTTCCATAGCCGATCAGATCATCAGCGGGCGTCCATGAGAATTGCCCATCATCATCCGTCACGGCGACGATGTTGGTGTGGAAAACGGGACCACTGGGAGTGTCCTGCAAAAGATCGATTCGGACCGGAAGGTCGTCGGTGTTTCCAAATGAATCCCATTCAATCAGCCCTGGCAAATCGCGTTGAAAGTCGACGTACAGGTCAGGACTTCGCAATGCGATCTCCGGTCGGTCGAGAATACGAGCGAGATCTTGATCACCATCGGCACCTTGCGCCACCGCCGAGTCCTCGCCCCGCACGTAAACGAATGCATCATCCAGCCGAGCGTCGTTCGCCGTCCCCGAGAGCCGAGTGCCCTCGAAGCGGTAGCGAATGCTGCGTGTATTTTGCGGAATCGCGAGTCGGTCCCCCACCAACTCCCAACGGTCCGCGACATTGCTCGCCAAAGCGGTCGTGCTTGCGATTTCAAGATTGCCGCCGTCCAAGAACGTCAACACGATCTGACCGGTGTCACCGTCGGTCGATCGGACTCGACCACCGAACGCGACCGTCAAATCACGATCGTCGATCTCGGAGGCGGTGAAACCGGCCGCGATCAAATCGATCGTCTGCTCCGCAAAGGACGTCGGATCGGGCCCGCCATAGAAATAACTGGAACCGGAGTATGGGTCTGGCGAGGCTCCAAGAATGGATGCCGCCAAGTTCGTCGTCCACGACGTGAGCCCCGACTCGAAGCCGGTGTTCGCCAGTTGATTCACCGTGACGCGATCCCAATCGAGCACACTGAGTGGATCCGCGGCATTCTCCGTCGGACTGGTGATCCGCAAACCCGCAGTGACGGAATCGATGTCATAGTCACCGCGAGCAAGACCGGCGAACTGCGGCTTGGCCCATCCGGGATTCACGACCGTCGTACCGATCGAATTCAGGTCGTGGACGTGAACGTCTTCCTGCCAGTCGAGAATGTCGGTGAAGTCGAGAACCGTCCCGTCAGCGGTCACCACCCAATGCACCAAGCGTCCCGTGCCACTTGAGTACAGCGCGTTGTAGTCACTGAAGAAGCCGCCTTGGCTCGCGTTGTCAACAAAAATGTCGTACCCGCTTTCGACCCAAAGAATATTGTTGCGAATTTCGACTTCGCTCGAGCCACCCACGACTCGAATGTTGTCACCCGTGAGTGCGTGCATCGTGTTCGCCAAAACTCGAACGTCCGTCGCGCCGTCCGTGTCGACGCCCGCAATCACGTTATGCACAAACACATTTCGAAAGATCGTTTGATCGTTTGTTGCGGCGACACCTGTCTGGTTCGATTCGAATCGGTTGAATTGAATCGTTCCGGTAAATGCGGAGACACCGGTTACGTTGTCGTCGATGACGTTCGGAAAGACACTATTCTCACCGCCCAAAATGCCTGAACCGCTCACGCCGATCGTGTTCGACGTGATGTTCTGACCCCGAGCACGACCGGTCAGCTGCAGTCCGGTCGTATTGTTCGAAATATCATTGGCAACCTCCGCCCCGACGTAACCGAGGCCTTCGGTTAATGAGTCGACGGTCGCGACGACACCCGTGGTGTTTCCGTCGATGCGGTTGCCGATGAACTCTGACGCGGCGTCGTATTGAACACCAACATTCGCCCCACTGATCTCATTCGATACGATTTGCCCTGTCCAAACGGCACCGATTTCGAGCCCCGTCGCGACGGCGCTAATATGGTTTTGCCGAATCATCCCCGACCCTACTTCATTGATCGCAAGACCGATCGTTGATCCGTTCAGCGTGTTGTCGCTGATCGTTGCATTCGTCGCCGCACCCGGAAGCACCGCAGTTGAATCACCGATGGAAATACCGATCGACCCGCCGGTGATCGTATTCGATCGGACCGTCGTGTCCGCCGCTCCACCGACCAACAGCAAACCGACTTGGCCGGAAGGAACTTGAATCACCGTTTGCGAAATCTGAGATTGAATGCCTCCGTCGAAGAGCACGCTTCCCGTGATATCACTCTCTCGAATGGCAGTGCGATTCGCGTTGGTCGTGACGTCGCCGATCACGTTCAATCGTTGCAAGACGACATCGTCGCCGTTCACGGTGACGTTGCCGACGAGCTGAGCTCCCGCCGCGCCAAGGATCGAAACCCCTGCATCGGCGGACGAGATGGTGATGTTCTCCGTGATCGTTCCGTTGACCACGATCGCGTCGCCGGCACCTAGCGATTCGGCATCCAAAATCTGTTGGACCGTCATTCCGGTTGCGGTCGCGTTGTGGATCGTCCCCGTCAGTTCTGAATTCCGTCGCACTTTGATCTCGGGCGAACCGTCGACATAGTCGACAAAGACGATCGCCGTCGGTTCGGATGTCGCCTGGATCGACTCGATGTTCGTGATCGATCCCCGCGTTACCCCCTGCTCGACGGCGTCACCCGAAATGAATTCGCTGAACACCGAACCATCGAATCTTCGTGAGTAGATCGCGAGTGACTGATCGCGAAGCGGTTGGTGCACCCAATTGAGCGTCATCTCGGTTGCCGAAGCGCTCAACTGCGGCATTTGCATCCGCCCGACATCACTCATCGTTTGCTGCAAGATCGGTTGGCTTGCCGAACCGTCGTACTCAGCGATGGCCAGCACGGTCGCACGGTCACTGCTGCCGACCCAGCCGACCCAAAGCGAGGAGCCAAAGTACGCAAGCGTCGGGTCCGAGTTGTTGGTCACCGTTGCGGGAACTGCGCCGACCAAGCTACCACTCACACCCGTCCCACTATCCGAGCCCGCGATACCTGCCCAAGCGGATCCGGTGTACTCGCGGACGTAGACTTGTCGCATACCAGACGCCGCGTCAAACGCCGTCCATCCAACCGCGATGCTGCCCGCAACCGAAGTCACCGTGAGTTGGCCCACGCCCGATCCACTCATCGCATTTGAAATCCCACCGCTGCTTCCGCTACCGGCGAGCTCTTGCCAAGAGCCGCCGCTAAAGACCCGTGCGTAGGCTTGCACTTCACCGGCCACACGTTCTTCCCACGCGACGACCGTCCCGAAGCTTGTTTCGACCACGATCGGATTCGAGGCCTCGCCGGATGCGGAGATGCCGCCGACTCCGAGTGAACTTCCCATTGCGAGCCAGGCAACGCCGTCCCATCGCGCAACATGGATGTTTGTGCCTCCGACTTCCGATTCCGTCCAAGCCACGACCGGCGCGCCGCCGACATCGACCGCGATGGATGGCTGTGTCGATGCGGGGACACTCCCACTCACGCCACCAAAGCCAGCACTCGCGCCGAGTTCACTCCAGCCGCCGACATCATGACGTGCGACGTAGACTTGTTGATTGCCGCTGCGCGAATCGCTCCAGGCAACGAACGTCTCATCGCCCGAAGAGGCGATGCTGGGCGACGTTGAGGGAGCCAAGTCTCCCGAGAGCCCGCGTCCCGTCGCGGATCCGGCGAGTTCGCCCCATCGACCAACATCGTCTGCACCACTGGGCAGTGTCGACGACCCGAATTCCAACCCCGGCGCAGGCGGATCGACGGGCGGCGCCGGCGTCGCAGTCGGTGACACGAATTGCGTCGGGTCGGCTGCTTCGCCATTTCCATATTCAATCGTGTCCGGCACCGTTCCCGGCGTCGGGATGCCGCCGACCTGGGCATCGTCATCAATCAAATCATCGCCGCCTTCGCCGAACAGGACGTCAATGCCGTTGTCGCCGAACAATTGGTCCCCGCCGGAACCCGGTTCGTCATTGTCTGTTCCAAAATCTCCATAGACGTAATCGACGGAACCGTCCGCACCGACCGCACCCACGTTCAGTGCATACAACACATCGTGGTCCGCTCCACCCAAGATCACATCCGATCCGGCGTCTCCGCTGATGGTATCGTCACCAGCTTCGCCACGAAGAATGTCATCCCCAGGTCCACCTTCGATCGAATCGTTGCCACCGCCGCCGAATGCTCGGTCACGTCCGGCACCACCAAAGATCAAATCGGCTCCATCGTCCGAACCACGAAGAACATCATCGCCGTCTTCACCGCGAAGTTGATCCCCGACGCCGCCACCGCCGAGTATCTCATCATCGCCCGTTCCGCCGCGCAGATCGTCGGTTCCCGCGCCACCATCGATGAAGTCTGGCCCGTCACCACCGTCGATTGTGTCGTCACCGGCTTGTCCTCGAATGTCATCGATGCCCGGACCACCAAACAGCGTGTCATCACCATTGTTCGATCCCCAAATCTGATCGTCGTCCGCACCGCCGTCGACGAACTCTGCCAATCCGACGCCCGCAAAGATCGTGTCGTTTCCATCGCCACCAGAGGTGTTGTCAGAGCCCGAACCGGCATCGACCCAGTCTTCGCCGGGACCACCGATGATCAAGTCCGCGCCACCGAGCGCGTAAATACGATCGTCACCGCCGCCACCTTGAATCACGTCACCGAAGCGGACGGCATCCGCAAAATTGGGATCGCTCTCGGCTCCTTCGTCACTTCCCACCAGCAAGTCGTCGCCGTCGTCGCCGAAAAGTTGATCGCCGACGCCGGATCCGGCGAGTAGCGTGTCGTTGCCGGGGCCGCCACGAATGATGTCGACTCCCGAACCACCGTCGATATCATCGCTGTTTTGACCACCGGTGACGTCGTCATCACCTCCGTGGGTGCGGATGTGCGTCGGCACGTTGACACCGGAGATTGCGATTACATCGTCGCCATCCGCCGTTTCGAGGAAGATCGTATTCCCGCCGTTGAACGGTCCGCTGATCGTGACATTGGATCCCGCAGCATCGGCGTCGAGATAGTCACCCGTGATGTAACTTCGGGGCGCCGTCACGGGCCCCGCCAGCGTGATGTCATCGCCCACCTGCAACCACAACGCCCCGTCGGTCACGCTGATCATCCCGCCGATCGGCAAGATCAGGTCGTCCCCGGAGCCAACCGACTCCACGACGGTCAATCGAACGTGCCCCAAGCCAGACGATATGGCGCGATTCAGCGTCAGTGAATCGCTAACTTCCGTCACGTTGATGTCGAATCGAGCGGTCGCATCCAGCATCCCGCCGTTCGCGCTATCGATTTCCAAATCGTTCAGCAACTCACCGACTCGGCTGTCACTTGACGAAAGCGTGATGTTGATTGCGTTGATGTCGCTCGCCGCGTCGGCATCACGATCCAAGATTTCGTCGCGCGCCTCGACGAGCGCATTTCCCGCCAAGGCGTTGATCACGCCGAGGTCGGCCAAACCTTCCGAACGGAGCGATACGCTCCCGGCGGCCGATGTCATGTCTTCAACATCGACGTCACGGACGCTGTGAACAAATTGATCTCCCCCGGAAGTTGTCGACAGAGACCCGACAAGCAAACTGACATCGAGGTAATTCAACGAAGTTCCGATCTGCCCTCCCGCATTGAGGACCACATCGCCAGATGGCGGAGCGATCGGGTTGTTGGTCGTAACATTGACGACTTCCGCGCCGGTATCGCTGAACGCGTCGAAAATATCGCTTTGTGCGGTCAGGATCACATCGCTCGACGACAAGACTCGGCCGACGATTAAGTCTCCTTCTTCAACGAAGATGTCCACGGTCATCGCGGAGTCGGCGCGGGAAACAAAAAGGTCGTTGATCGGGACACCAGAACCATTGATGTTCGTGTCCGCAGCGACTTGAACCAGATCGATTCCGGCAACGGCGTCCGCCCGTAACAAGCCGGCATTGCCGATCTGAGTCCGCATCGGCGCTGACGCCGCATTCCCGAGGATCTGGCTTCCCGCCCGCATTTGCAGGCTGGCGAGTGTTGCGACCGCAGCATCTCCGACGCCCAGATCGACGATGCTCGCTGCGGCGGAAAGTTTGGTGTCGCCCCCGGCCTCGATGCGTTCGATCAACATCGCGTTGGGCGCGGCAATTGTGACCCGATCGTGCGCCGTGACCACCAACGCCGTTCGCGCGTTGACCATCACTTGATCTGAAAGACGCACGGACAACGATTCGACTTCGAACTTGTTCGCGACCAATTGCCCAGTCGTCACGGACGGTGTGCCGCTGTCGGTGGCGTGATCGGCCGTCAGTCGCTGCCACAAACTCGCATCGTTGTAGTTCTGAGCGAACAAATCCAATTGGGCGGTCGATCCTAAGTATCGATATAGCCCAAAGAAATCCAGGTCGAACTGGTTGAGTACGGTTTGATTCGTGCTTACCGTCCGCGTCGCCGCCGTCGTTCCCGTGCGGTGATTGATCGCAATCGGCTGCCAACGTGCGGCATCGCTGTAGTCTTCGTTCAACAAATCGACGTTGGCTTCATCCGCCGCGATGAATTCGAACAACTCGTACTGGACCCCGATAACGTCCGAGGCGTTCGCCACCGACAACACATCTTTCTGAAGCACCGTCAGCGCGTTTGCGTTGGCCGGGTCATTGATCGAAACGATGTCCTGAAGCTCACCGACATCGGAATCTAGACTCGGTGTCGAGATCGAAACCCGATTGCCGACCACGTTATCGAACTCGACGGCGAATGACGGTGGCGATGTGCCGAGTGTGTCAACGTGCGGGTACAGGAACGTCGCCAACCCGGGCGAGACAGAGTAGTTCACGGATTCAAAGTTCCAGAGGCCCTGATTCGCTCCCTGTTGCAAGAACTGCAGCGTGTCGGACGGAACATTCGCGGTATTCAGAATCGCCGACGGTCGAAACAACTCATCGACGCCGTCGAGCAATGAACCGGTTGTGACCGTGATCGCGACATCGCCCGCCTCGCTGTAAACCGAGGCCGGAGTGGAACCGCGCTGCGATTCGGTCAGCACCAAATTGCCAAGCACTTCGCGGACTCGGATATCGCCCTGCGCGACGGCCACCAAACCGCCGCGAGCATCGCCATTTTGTGCCGGTTCAGGTTCCTCGCCTCCCATCGGTGGGAAACTTCCGTCGCTGCGGCTCGTGTCGATCGGAATCGGCAAATCAAAGTTACCGATCTCACCAGACACCGCGTGGAGCTCGATGATTTCGCCACGAACCAGTGACGCGAAACTCTCTGCGGCGATCCCGTTGGCCGCATCGACAAACACGTCTCCCTCGGCGGAATTGATGACGCCGACCTCGAGCGAACTGGTCACGTTGTCCAACGAAATGGCTTCAAGATCGACGTCTCCTTGCGCGAAAACATTGATCGGCCCTCGGTCGCCTTCGACCGTCAACAAGACTTCGCCACCCGCGTTGACCGTCGGTGAGGGCCCGAACAACACGGTGCCCGGGACGTTCGTGACGTCACCCTGAAACGACTCAATGGTGACATTGCCGATGAGGGGCGTTTGAACGTTCCCCTCAAAGAGAATGTCACCGCCGGAGCGGATGCTGGTCAGGGGAGTAGCGGGGCCTTGATCGAAGAGAATGGCGATTGGGTAGTCGGCTTTCAGCGTGTGGGTGTAAAAGTCCTTGATCCCCGTGGTGATATCGATTTTGGTGGTGCAGGTCTTGGTCCTCAACCAACCGCCACCGGTGCACGTTGGGCCATCGATGGTCTTTTCAGAATTGACGTAACTGCTTTCGAACCGATTGTTGCCCACATCCTGCGTGAACGTGGCGGGGTCGACGTAGGCGGCGTCCCCGGGATCGAGGGCACTCAGGTTCGTCCAATTGTTGGTGTCTCCGTAGTTGATCGATGCTAACACCAAGTCCGCCGGATTGTTCGCACCGATGTAGAGGTAAACGCTCCCCGTCGGCTCCGGCGGGTGTCGCACCTGGGACACGTTTGTAAACAGCTCGACGGACGTGTCACGACGCTGTTCGTAACGCAGCGAATACGCCGACCCGTTGGCGTACGCCGGAACAAGTTCCTCACCGCCGGGTGCGTTCGTACCTTCCAGCTCCCGTGTTTCGGAATCTAATAACGGTTCATCATCGAGGGGGATAATCTCGCGGTGCTTCCAGTCGTTGTCGGCCGCCAGTTCATCCGCCAAGAAATCGCCAAAAAGATTGAACGTCTTCTTTTCGTAGATGCGTTTGTCGAGTTGGACTTTGTCTTGCCCCTCGGTCCAAACGTAATGCAGTCCCGCCGGGAGCGCGTACTGGATCGTATCACCGAAGTTGTAGTTCACCGGAGCGCCGATCGGCGTGTAGATGATCGCGGGTGTGCCGCCGGAGTTGAGTGTCCCCGTAAAATCAGTCTCGCGAATCTGTCCGCCGACAACTTCGTACTCGGTCTTGGTCAGCAAACCGCTGTCGATGACGGTGATCTTGCCGACCCGATCCTTCGTCGTATCGATGTTCCCAAGGATCAATCCGTACGGCGATTGGTTGTCGATATCCAGGCCGGTCAGCCCGCTGGCGACTTTGAGTCGTCCATTGCCGGTACTGAGCAATTGACCGGCGATCGTGATTTGGCCTCCCTCCGGTTCAATGTCTTCGAGCACGAATGCCTGTCTCGCCGGATCCCAGTACCCATCAACCGGAACACCATCGGCCCCAAAGCTGATTCCGGGAAGCGTGGCCCCCGTGTCGTCCGTGAAGTTGGTCACAAACTGAGGCGGCACGAAGCTGGCTGCGACGTCGAATTCGATGTCCGTCACACCGCTCTGAACCAAGCCATCCACGTTCAGAAAACGCGCCGTGATCGTGATCCGTCCTTGTGCGAGGATCTTTGATTCATCTCGGTGAATCGCCTCATCGAGCGTGGCCGTCGTTCCATCTTGCAAGCGACCAGTGAAATTCGTGTTGGGTTCGACGCGTGGAAAAACCACAATCGGCAAACCATTGGCCTGCTGCTGTGCGCCCAAATTAAAGAGCGGCTCGCGGAAGTCCTCGAAACGCAGGTACTGGCGTGGGTCTTGG
>JBCBOT010000060.1:0-32338 GCA_039821165.1 Planctomycetota bacterium
CGTTTTGTCTTTAATGCCGTTGGCATCAAATACAAAACGAGGGAGGGTGAATTCACCAATACCGCTCAGTTTGAGTAGCTAGGATCTGCCAACGTGAGCCGTTGGAATAGGAACGAACGCGGTCATCCGGGTGCTGCGCGCCGGCCCCGAATCGGGGTAACTTTTGAACATGGGAAAACGAAATCCGACGGGGCGAATAGACCTCGATCGTCTCCGAATGGACGACTATTTCGATTTGCTCGGTCGATGGCTGGAACTGGAGGCCGAAGCGGAGCGGGCGCGGATGGCGCGTCGTCGTCAGTTGCGTGACACGCGTGACGCTGAGCGGACCGGCGAGACGATCTTGGGGCTCGAATTGCAGGACCACCGGACGGGGCTCGCGGGCCGATTTCTATTTGACTTCGCCAAGACGGCGGGGCGGCCTTTGCCAATGACGCGGCTCAAGGTCGGGTCGCCGGTCGTGATCTCCGACTCAAGCGATCCATCCGATGCCGGGATTCCTGGAGTCGTCAGTCGGCGCAAGCAGCATTCCATCCAAGTGGCTTCGGAGCGATGGCCCGAGGGGCAATCGTTTCGACTCGATCTGTCTCCCGACGAAACAACGCGGCGTCGTCAGATGGCAGCGATGGCGCGAGCCCGCACCGCGACGGGACGCCCCAAGCAACTCCGCGACATGTTGTTGGACGATCGGCCGATTCGAAGCGGCGAGTTGGTCGACGTCGAGTTTCTCAGTGATCTTAATCCTCCCCAGCAGGACGCGGTCCGCTTCGCGCTGGGGGCTCCGGATGTCGCCATTCTTCATGGTCCTCCAGGCACCGGTAAAACGACGACGCTCGCGGAGGTGATCTATCAGGCGGTCAAAGCGGGCGGTCGCGTGTTGGCATGTGCGCCCAGCAACACCGCCATCGACAACTTGCTCGAGCGGCTCGTCGGCATGATGCCGAGCGTGTTGCGTGTCGGTCACCCCGCCCGCGTGTTCGAAGCCCTCCGCGATCACACGCTCGATGAACGCGTCGATGCAGATCCATCGTCCGAAGTTGTTCGCGACATGCGTCGAGAACTTGAAGAGTTGATGCGATCCGCATCACGCCCGTTTCGTGGTCGCGATGCTCGGAAACGGCGCGGACTACTCTACGCAACGGCTGGTGATTTGCGCGGGCAGATTCGTTCGCTCGAGCAAAGTGTGATTCGTGGAATCCTCGATTCGGCCGACGTGATCTGCACCACTACGACGATCGATGATGACTTATTGGGTAATGCCGAGTTCGATTGGGTGGTGATCGACGAGGCCTGCCAATGCACGGAGTCCAGCGTGTGGCAGGCCATTCAGCGCGGCGAGCGATTGGTGCTGGCGGGCGACCATTGCCAGCTTCCGCCGACGGTGCTTTCCGACGAAGCTGCGGCTCAAGGCATGCGGGATTCGATGATGCAGCGATTGATCGAGCGCGATGGCGACTCCGTGTTTCGGCGTCTGACCGTGCAATACCGCATGCATCAATCGATAATGGAATTCTCATCCGACGAATTCTACGAAGGCAGTCTTGAGGCGGATGTGTCGGTTTCAGGGCATGGCCTGAAGGATTTGTCCGGTGTCATCGAGACGCCGCTGACTGATGAGCCGCTGCTGTTTGTTGATACGGCGGGAGCGGGAATGGAAGAGCAACTTGAACCGGATGGCGAGAGTAAACTCAATCCCGGTGAAGCGCGGCTCGTGTTGCATTTCGTCCGCGAGTTGATGGACGCGGGCGTGACCGCGGACCAAATCGCGATCATTGCACCCTACGCGGCTCAAGTGCGACTGCTCCGGAATCGGATGGAACTCCGCGAATTGGAGATTGACACCGTCGACGGTTTTCAGGGACGTGAAAAGGAAGTGATCCTGATCACGTTGACTCGCAGCAATGACCGAGGCGAAATCGGATTCCTCGGCGACACGCGGCGGACCAACGTGGCACTGACACGTGCCAAACGCAAACTCATCGTGATCGGTGACAGCGCGACACTCGGAGGCAACGAGTTCTACGCCCGGATGCTCGAATACTTTGAGTCACAAAACGCCTACCACAGCGCATTCGAGTACGTCGAAGCCTGATAAAAGCGCTCACGGACGAACCCGTGGACGAACTCTTGGGGGAAGAGTTGGAATGAAGTGGAGAGTAAGGTTCGTTCCATGTGCTCTGGCCGGAGTCATCGGCTTAGCCTACCTCGTCTTCGTTTCTCCTTCCGACGATGCTGGCAAGGTCTTCGATGAGGTGCCGTCCGGTACGGCACCTGGCGAGTTCGGACGCGAGCCGTTCATTTCCGCGAGTCTCGCGGAACAATGGGAAATCTCTCCAGATGCCCTGGGTGGAATGGACGGCCTCTCCGGGCCCGCACCTCAGGCTCCGGCTATTGGTTCGACCCCACGCCTCGATGGTGGGCTTCCACCGAAGTACGAAGAAGGGCTCTTCGATGAAGTCATCGAATCCTCGGGACATCGGGTCGCCGGTTTGGTTTTGAGTCGAGACGAGAGTCCCATGTGTTATCTCTGTTTTTCCAGCAGTGGTGAACTCCAGTGGATGGCCCATCGAGGGGCGTTCTACAACCGAGTGATCTCGGTGGGGAATTTTTCGGAAGGGCTTCCTCACGACGGGTTTTTTCTAATGGATTTGCACAGCGGAAAGATCATCGTGGACCCCGACACTTCACACTATTTCTCAGGTAGAGACCTTCGGCCAGACTTGGGTCTCTTGGAGCTGATCGACGGGAAAGTCGTGGGGATGATTCATTTGTACGATCCGGACGCGATTCAACTCATCGATCGATACATCTCAACCCAACCTGAAATACGCAACTGTCTAGACTCTCACACGGCACCATCGCTGTCCCCGTAGAATTCTACCGGTTTGTTCAAATGGTGTCGCCCAATATCTGGGCTAACCGGGTGCAAGAGTGCCAATCACGCTACTCGCAGGCGGTTTCGAGGAACCGTGCGAGGCGGTGGAAGTCGCTGCCGGGTTCGATGAAGCGGACCTTGGTGACCAGCGTGTCGGGATCGACCAGTTGCTCGAACGGGACGTAGTGCAGGTCGAGCTGACCCGCGACGGACACCATCACGCCGTTGAGTTTCTCTTCGACGAGTGCCCGGTAAGCCCCGACGCCGAGCTGCGATCCCAGCATCACGTCGTAGGCATGCGGCGGGGCGCAACGTGATTCGTAACCGAGTTGCAGTCCATTGATTTTGCGGGTCTTGCCGGTGCGTGCGTTATACGCTTCCTTCAAAAGTCCGCTCAACGTCGCGGCGAGGTTGATCGCCGAAATGTTGATGTGACCGTGATCGTCACGCGACACGCCTTCGAGGTACTTCGCTGGCAAGAATTCCGCCAAGCCTTCCGCAACGACGATCGTTCCGCATTCGCGGCCTTCTCGCTCACGGGCGATCATCATGTCGACCATTCGGCCGATCACTTTGTCCAGATCCATCACCTTGCGGTTGATACCGGTCTCTGGATCGACTTCTTCGCCAGCGAGTTCGCCTTGAATGTCTTCGACACTCATCACGAAACTAGCTTCCCCCGCGATCGCCGCTCCATAAGCCAACCAACCAGCGCTCCGTCCCATGGCTTCGCAGAGGAAATACGCTTTACCAGCTGCCGCGTCATAGTTCAGGTTGCGAATCTCTTCGGCAAGCGTTTCGACGGCGGTGAAGAAGCCGAAGGTAAAGTCGATCCCGCTGTAGTCGTTGTCGATCGTCTTTGGCAGGTGGATGACCGGGAAACGCCGCGCGTCAGCGGGCAGGTTGTCCTGGAACATCTTGAGCTTGTTGGCGGTTTTGAGCGTGTCATCGCCGCCGATCGAAATCAACGCGTCGACTTCCAACGAGCAAAGACCTTCATAGACGCGGCGAAGCGGCGCGACGAGTTCCGGATCTTTGAGGTGTTCGGGACTGCTGACGTGTTTGCCGGGATTGGTCCGGGCGGTGCCGATCATGATGCCACGACTGCTGCGCGCGTGGGTCAGTATGTCATGCGTGAAACGGACGTAGTCGGTGCCTTCATGGAGTGGACCGGCAGCGGTGTAGTCCGCGAGTCGACTATAACCGTGCTTGATTCCGAAGACCTGGGCGCCTTCTTCCAGGAACGAAAATGCGGCCGTCGAGATCACGGCGTTCGCCGCTGGCGCGGGCCCACCCGCAAACAAGATGGCGACGCGTTTGATATCCAGGGAGTGATGATCAGGCATGATGTTGTCTTGCAATGGGGAAGCTGTCGATCATCGACAACGGGAGCGGACGCGGCACCGATTCTTGGCATCAGACGATTCCCTCCGGTGGAAACGTCGCATTGCTGGATCGATTCCGGAAGCGGCATTCTAAGGATGGCGAAGGGGTCGCCAAGCCGTTGCCGGTTTTCCAGGCGATTCGGAGGGTCAAATCCGGCCTAGAGGCCGATAATCTCACCCTGGCTCGCCGATCTTGCCCTTCGGAGGGGCCCCTCCGGTCGTGAACAGCCGGGGATCGCCAAGTGCGGGCAGACCAGCGACCGCCCGCGCGGGCGATTGGAATTCAGATCTAGTGCTGCTTCTGGCAGACTGAAAGAACAGGCCGGGACACGCTAGCAAGACCGGCCGTCTCGAGAAAGCGTCCCTTCACGACGACGAGAGCATTCGGTCAGTCGACGCCGTAGTGCTCGATCGTCGGCCAGTAGTCGTCTTCGAATGCGTTGTCTTCATGGAAGTCCGGGCTGTTGTCCAGATCATGACAGCTCATGCAATGCTCTTTCGCCTTCGATAGCGGCAATTGCATTTCGAGTCGGAGCTTTTTCTTCAACTCCTCGGAGGCTCCGGAATTCTTCTCTTCGGCATCCGAGTGCGCCTTACCTGGACCGTGGCAGTTCTCGCAACCATTGCCGTGCAAATGTTTTGACTGTTCGAGCCCCAGGTAACCCGTCTCATAGGGCTGATAGTCCTGGGGGTTCCAGCCGGTGACGTGACAACTGATGCATTCCGGATCGAAGTGCCGCGCGATGTCACCGCGCTCCTTCGGAGGTTTGACGATGTGGGCCGTCGCTTCCGCGTGGGCCGAGTACTCCCACACCTCCATCGCCTTTGTGTGGCAACTCCCGCATCGTGCAGTCCCGACGAACTTGCCGCCCGAAGAGTGCGGAATGGGGGAGATGCCGAGTCCATTGAGGTCGAGTGTTTCGAGCAACTGTTGATAGTCACTCATGACCTTCCGCATCTCCGGTGCGTCCTCAAACTCGTGGGTCAAAGCGACACGAGCGTACTTCATGGGCTTGCCCTGATTGAGCGCCACAAGGCCCGCGTACATTCCTTTGTTGCCGGTGAGGATCATCTTCGTCGCGCTGCCCTCGATCGGCTGCGGACGGTACGTTGGCTCGCCGTAGCCGCCGGACACGACGATCAAGTCAAAGCCGGACACGTCCGCCATTAACTTCTTCGCGGCCTCTTCTTCACCGAAGAAAGTCAGCACTTTGAAGTTGGCGCCGGCCGCATCCAATTCCGCGAGTGCCTTTTGAGTCGCTTCTTTAATCGGCGAGACGGTCACGTCTGCTTCGACCGGGGCGTCGAGCGCTTCGGGATCAAGGATCGATGTGGTTCCGATCACCCATTCCGCTTGCCTGATGATTCGGTGTGTCGGCACAAAGGATGGATCGTACAAGACGATGTTGCCGGCAACATACATCGGATGCTCGACGGCGATGGCGAGCAAGTCACCGGCGCTCAATCGCATGTCGCCAGGACCAAACCCGACCGACTGATATTTCATCTGCGTGAGCGCTTGCGACGAAAATTGAAACTTGATCGCCGCTTGCTGGCCGATGCGACGAATCTGGTTGCCGGCATCGATCGGCACGAGCGGCCAACCTTGGCTTCGCAATTGTTTCATGAAGGTCATGCGACGCGCAACGCCGCCCTTCTGCTTGTCCAATCCGGTGCAGCCGCAAGGCTCGATGTATCCGTGTTGGTCACCCGTGATAAAAAGGACGGCATCCGGGGTCGCCCAATTCCGGGGATCCTCGGGGCCTTGTCCGACCAGTCCCATCTCCACTTCTTTTTTCGCGTCAATCAAACCCGATGTGCCGGGAGACGCTTTGACATCCATCGATTGCTTGGGGACGCCGTCCTTCGGAGCCGCATCCTTCGGATCGGCTGCAATCCGTGCGACTGGCGAAACGCCCGATTGCTCGGGGAATCCCTGAGGAGTCGGAATCATCTCGGCTTTGATTTCCGGAGTCGCCGGGGGCGTCGGAATGATCTCGACGGGGCCACGATCGGACGGGCTTGGTCCGCTCGGCGGTTGCTCCGTCTCGTCAAAGCCCTCGGGTACCGGCGGGACTTGGATGAAATGCGTCTCGCCAAACTTCGGTCGATCCTCGAATGGGATCGCGAGGTCTTGCCCGGTGACTTTCTTCTTGGGCCGCGAAAACGTGATCAGGTGCGCGGTTCGCGTCCGCACGGACGGGGCGGGGATGTCGCTCACAAGCCCCAGATCCGTGGGCGTTCCAATGTCCTCAAGCTGCGGAGGCGCCAGTGAGGCTTCGGTAGCGGTCCACTCGGGTGCGTTCGAATACTCTTCCTCCACTCTCCAGCGACAGCCCGACAGCAAAATGCCTGTCAACAGCACGGAAGCGAGGACGACGTATGGACGACTGGAGTGTTTCACATCTCGATCCGTGCTGGGCCGCCGCGAGGCGACGCTAGGGCTTAGCTGGCAATGCAAGTTTGACCGCGATCTGCATCGCACTCACTTTGGGATTATCGGACTCAATCCAGATTGATCCGAAGTCATCTTTGTTTTTCCCCATCAAGTCGACGGCTTCATCCCTTTGGTTGAAGGTGACCGTGATGGGATAGAGATGACTGTTCGTCCGCTTAAGCGGACTGCCCAATTTAACGTCAATGACGTCATCGGGGGAAACTTTTCCGATGCTGAGGGTCGTGTTCTCCATCTCGCTCCCTTTGAGAACGACGAAGCCTTTCACCTCGGCCAACGAATCTTCATCGAGCTTGCCCACGTTCCAGACGTAGCCGCCTCCATCGAGCCGACGCAACTTGGAATTCTCGATCATCGTCAGCGATCCGATCACCCGCCCGGCACACTCCGTTGCGGTGGAGAACAAACCCTCCTTGAGCGTCGATTTCGAGTCTTCTTCGATCGGCTTGCCGTCCTTATCGAGCTTGTTAAAAGCGACAATCATGTTGGTCACCATCGGCCCTTGGCGGAGACCCGGCTTCACTTTGACGAGGATGTCAAATCCCTGCCGTGCCCGCTGGTGCACTCCGTCGGCTTCGGACGGCTCGAAAGGCGTGAACTCGAAATCGGCCAATTCACTCAGGCTGGTGCTGCCGAATTTACCTTGAGTGATTTCGATGGGATCATCGAGGTAGTTGTACATTTTGGTGGCGAATTCGAATGCTTCACCCGAAGCGACTTCCCCGAACGTCACTTTGCTGGGGTTGAATTCGATCTCCCGGATCACCAACCCTTCGACCGTCAGTTTGATCGCCGGGCGGCTCGGGTCATTGGTCCGCAACTCGGCCGACTGCGAGAAGGTGTTTTTCTCCGCCTGGACTTTCCACTCCAGTTTCACGGATGTCGTTTCGCCAGGCGGGATGGACGACTCGTCGAGCGAGCCGAGGGTGCATTTGCACGTCGCAGCACCGATGTCGAGTTCAAGGTTTTCTTCGCCGACGTTCTTGATAAAGAACTCATGTTCACCCTCGGTCCCGGGGGCCATCGCACCAAAATTGAATGTCGGTTCGCCCTGCAATTCGACTTTGGCTGTTGAAGTGCTGTGATAGGTCGCAAGCACTTCCATTACGTTTTCCGAGGTTACTTTGCCATCCATCGAGATTTCGCCGAAGTAGGCGTCTCGGCGACCGTATTGGACGTAATTCATCGCCCAGGCGAACGAAGTTCCGAGGACCAACGAGAGGAAGAGAATGAGCGAGTAATTCTTCACGATAAAACCCAGTGGAGGTGCCAAAACTGAGGCGGCAGCGGTCGAGCGAGGCGTGTCGTCGCCATCCGATGGCGGTGTTACGCAAACGCGAGCCGATTGGTTCGTCGCTGGCGACGTGCAGCCGATTCCGGCGACTCATTCGTCGGAAGAACCGGATGTCTCCCGCCAGCCATCTATTTTACGGTCAAATTCGGTTTCGACGCGGCGGAGGATCGCATTTCCCGCCGCCTGGAGGCCAATCTTTTCGACGGCATAAACGTGTTGAAGACCGAGAGCCTGGACAACATTTCCGTCCAGCAGTGAAATCTTCTCGGCGCGCCGGGCAAGCTCGACGGCTGAGGGGCTGTCACCCTTCTCCAGCGCGACGAGCGCCATTTGGGCGATGAGTGAAACGTCAGTCGGGTTCTCGCGGATTGCCAGAACGAACATCTGTTCGGCTTCAAGAAGGTCTTCTTCGCGGCCAAAACGCTGGTAGAAATGGAGCGATTGTTCCGCGATCGTGCGTCGCACGAGCGGATTTTCGCCCGCGCGTTCGAGGGCCGTTTCGGCAGACTCACGCCAGAGCCGTCGCGTTTTCGGTGTGTCGTCGCCAGCGACCCGTTTTCCGCGAAAGTACTGGGAACGCCAGATCGCCGGTTCCACCGCCCAAGTGTCGGCCGTCATTGCCCGCAGGCTCTGCTCCTCGGTGCGTGACGCAAATCCTCGTTGGAGGCTGTCGTCCGCAAGTAGCTGCGCCAAATTCGAGGACTGGACGGGACCCAACGAGACCAATCGAAGGCAGATCAATAATGAGGCGCCCACCAATCCCGCGGTCCAAGTCAAACGGCGGGCCATCGGCTCGGATGCATGAACGGTTGCGTTCTCCGATGTGGCAACGTGTCCGGCATGACAGATCATGGCAACCATCATCCAAATCCAGATGGCAACGCCAGGAATCGTCCAGCCTCCCGCGAAGCAAAGGTGCAGCAACATGACGACGAGGATCGCGGTCGCGAGGGTCGTCAGACTGCGATCACTCAGCCGGATGACTTCGTAGTGAGCGATGCACGCCGAAGCGATGCCAAGGGGCACCGCAAAGACGGCGGCTTCAAAGTCCGGGAGTTGTGCCGACACCAGCGAGAACAGCCAAATCATGACGAGTGATGAAATCACGCCGACGTACAGCACATACATGCCGAAAGGGCTTGGATCATCTGCGACTGACGCATCCGATTCGTTTGCACGCTTCGCACGTTGACAGGCCCAAGCAAGCGCCATCAACAAGACACCCGCAACGAGTCCTCCGGAAGCGAGCGTTTCAAAAACAAAGTTGTGTGGATCGGCGATCGTTTCACTGGACACCGGCAATCGATACCGAAGGTACATCGTTTGAAAGCCGCCGGGGCCGGCTCCCATCCACGGGTGATCCCCCAGCAACGCGAGCGTCGAACGCCAGTAGCGAAGTCGAAACAACAACGAAGATGGCGCCGACGCCATCCACTCCTCATCACCCAGCAGTAGAAAGCCGATGGTGATCGTTGCCAGCGCGAGCACAACGGCGCCGGCAGCCATCAGTGAACGTCGCACCGATAGTGATTTGCCGATGCCTGAGGCAAAGACCCCGAGCCATGCGACTCCCACGAAACAGGCTGCGACGGCGCTGCGGCTTCGCGTGTAGAACAGCGCGAGCGAGGCGACCAAGAGTAATGCGGCGAGCAGCCCCCGGACCACCCACGGCGAATCGGCACGCCAGCCTTGCCAAAGCAATCCGGCGCCGATCAGCACCGCAATCGGGAGGACCGCTGCAAGCGAATTCGCGAGCGCGAACTGAGCCGTGGGGCCGCCGTCAAAAAGACGGTTGGCGAAGATCATTCGTTGACTCGACCACTCAGGAGCTTCCACCCCGGCCGCGCTCATGATCGCATCGGGATCCTGTTGGTAGGCCGCTCTGGTTTCGGGCAAGCTAATCCACTGCTGGTGCAACGTGTGAACCGACATTGCGACCGTCAAACCGAAAAGAACGGTCATCATTGCGGTCCTTGCCTGTCGCTCGCTCAAAAGCCGCCGCGCGGAACTGAGCACCGCGGCGCCCGCAATCCACATCCAGGCTTCATTGGTCGCTTGACGCAGATTACCGGGCGGTGACATCGCCAGTGCGGACAGCATCATCCAGGCCGCGAGATTCCAAGCGAACACGTCCACCAGCAAGTGCTTGCCGAGAAAATGGCGTAGCGACGAGCCGTCACCGTCCGCCGAATCATCGCTGCTTGTTCGTGTCCAGCGCCGTCGCGTCGGTTCGGTCACCAATGTCAACGTCACCAAGAGCAAGGCGCCGGCGCAAAACCACAGCGCATCACCGCGTTCCACCAGAACACTGTCGCTGGGGTAATAGGCGACGTAAACCGCCAGCCCTCCGAGCAGCGCGAACGCCGCGCCGCGAGCCCAAACGAATCCGCGCGGGGGTGCGTCGATCGAAGGCCGCAATTCCGCCGTCTTCGTCTCGTCGACTGCGCCGCGTTTCAGTCGTTGTTTTCTTTTTGCCATCCGGTCGATTCCAGGATCACCACCAACAGGAGCATGCAAGCGACGATGCCCAGAACCGCAACGGCTTGCAAAACGGTGACGTGAACCAGCAACAACGCCGCGAGCCCACACGTCGCGGTGACCAGGTGAATCGTCAGCACGGCCTGTGTTCGGCTGAGCCCAAGATCAACCAAGCGATGCGAGAAGTGACTCCGATCTCCTTGAAAGATGCTACGTCCTTCACGAATCCGAATCCACAGCACGGTGGTCATGTCGTACATCGGGATCGCCATAGCGCACAACGGCGCGGCAACGGCGTGCGGACGCGGCGCTGACGCAAATGTGGCCATCAGCATCGAAACTGCGATCAGAAAGCCAACGAGATAGCTGCCCCCGTCGCCCATGAAAATTTTTGCCGGCGGTCGATTGTGCCAAAGAAAACCGAGCAGGGCCCCGCAGACTGAAAGTAATAGACCGGCGACGAACAATTGTGGTTGCCCGGATCCTGGGCTTGGCGTCGTCAGCATCACCGCGGCCATCGCCGCCGCGATGATCGCGGCCACTCCGCCGCTGAGCGCGTCCATGTTGTCGAGCATGTTGAACGAGTTGATGACCGCAACGATCCAAATCACCGACAGTAAGTTGGTGATCCAGGCGTCGCCGATGAAAGCCGTCAAGCCGAATTCGAGGTAGTAAACCACGAACGCGGCGACCGCGAATTCAATCAACAATCGGACCGAGACCGGCGCTCCGCTTCGATCGTCCCAGATGCCGAGTGCGAACAACACGGACGCGGCCGCGAGAAGCCCCCACAGCGATCCGAGGCGGCTGGCGATTCCAGTGAAGTGCACCGTGATGCTCTCGGGTAGCCAAGAGACGGCATCCGGGTTGCCGTTGCCAAGCCAAACCAATCCCGAGCCGAGCAGCATCGGCAACATCACCCCGAGATAGATCCCGATTCCGCCACCAAGCGGCGTCGTGTTCTTGTGGGTGCTGTGAGCTTGCCCGCTTGGGTCAGCGACGAGCTTGAGTCGGACAGCGTTCGCTCGGACGGGATAGAGAGCGGCCAGGCTGATCACCAGCGGCGGCAACACCGCAAAAACGATCAACCATCCGACCAGACCCATGAATCAACCGCCTGTGAATTCGCGCTCGACCCACTTGGTATCGTGCGTTCCACCCACGAAATCTTCGTGACCCAAAACGCGATCATGGAAAGGCGCCGTGGTCGCGATCCCCGTCGTTCGGATCTCGGCCAGGGCACGTCGCATCGTTTCGATCGCTTGTTCGCGAGTCGGTCGATGCACGATCAGCTTTCCGATCATCGAATCGTAGTGCGGCGGGACGACGTATCCGCCGTAAACGTGCGAATCGAAACGAACACCCAACCCGCCGGGTGCGAAGAACTCTTCGATCTTTCCCGGGTTGGGCATGAAGTTCTTGTCAGGGTTCTCGGCGTTGATCCGGCATTCGATCGCGTGACCGGTCACGGTGATGTCTTCTTGGGCGAACGACAATTTCTCGCCCGAGGCGACACGAATCTGTTCCTTGATCAAATCGACGCCCGTAATCATCTCCGTCACGGGGTGTTCGACCTGGATTCGGGCGTTGACTTCGATGAAGAAAAAATCGTCATTTCGGTCGACGATGAACTCTACGGTGCCCGCGTTGCTGTAGTTCGCTCCCCGAATCATTCGAACGGCCGCCTCGCAGATCGCGCGGCGTTTTTCTTCGGGCAAGTTGGGACTGGGGGCTTCCTCGATTAACTTCTGGTGCCGGCGCTGAACGCTGCAGTCCCGTTCGAACAAATGGCAGACATTGCCATGCGTGTCGGCGATGACTTGGACTTCGACGTGCCGAGGCGAAGTGATGTAGCGCTCGAGGTAGACGCCACCGTTGCCGAATGCGGCCTGGGCTTCGGTTCGTGCCTGGGTGAGCGCTGTTTGCAACGAGTCCGCGTCTTCGGCAACCCGCATTCCCTTGCCGCCTCCGCCCGCGGTCGCCTTAATCAAAACCGGAAAACCGATTTGCTTCGCGGTCTCGACCGCCTCCGCGTCATCTTCGATCAGCCCATCGCTGCCCGGGACGACAGGGACATCGTTGGCGATCGCCATTGAACGTGCGGTGTTCTTGTCGCCAAGCTTTTCCATCGCGGAAGGGCTCGGACCGACGAATTCAAAGCCGCTCTCACGACACTTCTCATTGAAGTGAGCGTTTTCCGAGAGGAACCCGTAACCGGGATGGATCGCGTCAGCGCCGGCGACTTCGGCCGCTGCAATGATGCGTTCCTCGACGAGGTAACTGTCGATACTCTTGTCGCTCCCGACGCAGTACGCTTCGTCGGCGAGTTGAACGTGCATCGAGTCTCGGTCGGCCGTGCTGTAGACGGCGACCGAACCGATTCGCATTTCGCGGCAGGCACGAATGATTCGAAGTGCGATTTCGCCACGATTGGCGATCAAGATTTTTTCAAACACGGGTGAGCTCGAGGCCTGCGAACAAATCCGGTGGAAACCGCGACTCAGCTGGGCTGGATGCGGAACAAGGGTTTGCCAAAGTCGACCGCTTCGTTGTCGGCCACCAAAACCTCGACGACTGTGCCACTGCACTCGGCCGGGATTTCATTGAAGACCTTCATGGCTTCGATGATGCAAACGATCGTGTCGGGGCTGATAGATTGGCCCACTTTGACGAACGGATCGGAATCAGGATTCGACCTCGAATAAAACGTTCCCACCGAAGGCGCGTTGATCGTGATCGTGCCGTCGTCGACGGGGCCCGCTGCAGCCGGCGCGGTGGGTGCAACTGCCGGCGCGGCCATCGGTACGGGGGCAGCTGCCGCAACAACGGGCGGTCCACCGCGACCGAGTTTGATGCGGTCCTCTCCCTGTTGCAGATCCACTTCCGTCAACTGATGTTCTTCCATCAGCTCGATGATCGCCCGTATGCGTTCGATCTCGAAGACGCCTTCCGATTGTTTACTCTTGCTCATCTCTATCTCGTCACAAGGTGCCCGTTCCGGTGGGCCACGTTTTACAGGATCACCCGACAATCATCGAGGCCCTTTGGGAAGTCGCTGAGTACCTCGTGCCCGCTCTCGGTGACGAGCACGTCGTCTTCGAGCCGAATCCCGAATTCACCGGCAAAGTAGACGCCCGGTTCGACCGTAATCACCATTCCAGGTTGCAAGACATCGTCGCTCACCGAGGACAATCGCGGTGACTCGTGAATCCGCAGGCCGACGCCGTGTCCCAGGCCGTGAATAAAATAGTCCTCCAGGCCGGCTTGTTTCAGCACATTTCTCGACGCCGCGTCGACTTCGCGTCCGGTCGCCCCCGGTCGGATCGCCTCGATGCCGGCGAGTTGGGAATCGAGGACCGCTTGGTACGCCGATTCAAACCGATCCGGCGGCGAGCCGAAATGAAAGGTTCGGGTCAAGTCGCTTGCGTACCCCCCGAGTTTGGTGCCCCAGTCGACCAGCAGCGAGGCGTGGTCACCGATCACAACGTCCGCGCTCTCGTAATGCGGCTTGGCACCGCCTGGGCCCGCGCCGATGATCGGTTCGAAGCTGAAACCGGTGCCGCCCAAGCGACGAATCGCACGCTCCAATTCCAACGTGATTTCACGCTCGGTCCAGCCACCACTGAGCTGGGCGAGCACTGATTGAAGCGCCCGCTGGTTGATCTGCACCGCGCGACGAAGCGTTTCGATTTCATCGGCATCCTTGATCATGCGGAGTTCTTCGACCGCACCCTCGGTGCTGATCCATTCCATGGCGGGAAGGACACCCTTGAGAGCCGTGAACGTCGCGACGGTCATCGCGCCGGCCTCGATCGCGATTCGCTTTTCACCCGCCGCACCAATCGTTTCGGCGAACGTATCCAGCGGGCGTTGCGCGGGCGTCTTTACAACCAAGGGCAGTCCGGGGCACTCCTGGTGCAGTTGTTCTTCGTATCGGCCGTCGGTCAACATCACCGCGCCGTCGCCGCGTACCAACAGCGACGAACTATCGCCGGTGAAGCCGGTGAGGTAGGTGACATTAATTTCGTCGGTCACGAGCAACGCATCACAACCGAGTGACGGCAAATTTTCCATCAAGCGACTGAGTCGATCTTGGTTCACGGGTGATGGTCCTGCTGACGATCGAGGTGTTGTTGGTTCACGTGCACGTGCAAGTCGGGATAGGTTTCAAACAGCCAATCCCAACCCGCCGGGGAGACACTGCCGTCGTCGACGTACAACGATTCGAGATTCGGTAAGTTCGCGACAAGTTTTAATCCCTCGTCATCGATCGGCACACCGATCAAATGAATCTGCCGCAGCGTTTTAATCGAGGCGAGCGCGGCGGCCGTGTCTCGGCCGAGGGCGGTCCCCCCGATTCGAAGGTTACGGAGTTTCGGCAGTTCGCTCAACGCCCGGACGCCTTCGGCGGTCGCCCCGCATTGTGGCAAGTTAAGAACGCGAAGCGATTCGCACGTCGCCAGTAAACGCATCCCGTCGTCGGTCAGGGGTGACTCACGCAGCCTCAGATGGATCAACGACGGCAGGCGTACGATTGCCGCCGCGCCGCGGTCGCCGACGACCCCCGAATCGACGATCAGTGTCTCCAGCCAAACATCGTCGACCGAGAGAGCGTCCAGATCTTCGTCGCGGATCGTCGAACGCGCTATTTCGATGCGATCCGCTGCTCCGAGCCGCCCCACAGTCAACTGTTCTTCAAAGCCGCTTTCTTCGACCGACGGAGATTCCGTGTCGGCGGTCACGCCGCAACCGACTTCCAGCACCAGCAGTGACACGAGGAAAAGCGTCGCCGGTCTCATTCGTCTTCCAACCTTTCCACCAGTCCGCCATCGGGGATTTCGACCACGGGCTCGATTTCTGGTGGCTCGGGAAGCTGCAGTTCCATCTGTTGCGCTTCGAGAATCTTTTGCATCATCGGCATCACGACGCTGCGGTAGATTCCTTCCGCCATCGGATATTGCTTCATGAGTTGAAACGTCTGGTAAAGCGACTCCCCTTCGGCTTCGGTGAGCGGCACCGTCATTTCGCGTCCGTCGGCATCACGCATCACCGACTCGTAAGACCAGCCGCCCTTTTCGTTCTTGATCCGTTTGACATCTGAGAGTTGAGAAGTGTCGATGTTGAATTGTCCGTCGGACGGAGCCGCTTTGTCGGCATACTGATCGACGTCCAAGCCGAGTGAACCGGCAATCTTTTCCGACACCTGCTGCACCGATTCGGTGTCGGCGATCGACTCCAAACGCTGAAGGTTTTTTTCAAGCTCGGAGAGCTTCTGCTCGTCGGGCAACTTCGACGCCGAATCGATCTGCGACTCCAGTGAACGCTCGACTTGCTCGTCGGAAACATCCGCGGACTCGGCAGCGATCTCGGAGATGGCCTTCGGCGGTTGCGGCGCGGCTCGGTCGAGGGTTTCGCCCAAAGTCTCCGCGTCCGTTCGCGCGGTCGCACCGCTTTGTTTCGCGCGCGGCACATACCAAAACAAAAGCACGATGGCCAAGACGACGTGAGCCGAGATCGAAACGCCGAGAGCGATCTGCCGTCGAGTGAGCTTCATCGTTCTTCCATGACCTTAAGGCGAAAGACGCTCGACGATCCAGGCATCTGCTTCGCGACGATAGCTCAAACGATCGTGAAGCCGTGCGTCACCGCCCTGCCAAAACTCGATCCGCTTCGGCTCGACCATATAGCCGCCCCAAAAGTCCGGGCATGGAATCTCTCCGCCCTCGTGTTGTGTCTCCAGGTCGGTGAGTCGTTCGGCCAGCAACTCACGCGACTCAATGACGCTCGATTGATCGCTTAGACTGGCACCGAGTTGGCTGCCTCGTGGACGCGACTGAAAGTAGGCGACGGATCGTTCACGGGTACAACGTTCGGCGACACCCTCGACACGTACCTGACGCTCCAGGTGCGGCCAGTAAAAGCACAAGGAAACATTCGGGTTGGAGTCGATTTGTTGACCCTTCACCGAATCGTAGTTCGTGTAGAACCAGAACCGGCCGTCATCGATCCCTTTCAACAGCACCATTCGGCTGGTGACCTTGCCCTCCACGTCGCAGGTCGACAACGTCATCGCGTTGATTTCCAGCCAGTCGGGCACTTCGTCCGCCATGGCTTCGTCCAGCCAAAGACGAAACTGAACCATTGGGTCCGATTGAATGTCCTTTTCGTGAAGGCTGCCGCGGGTGTACCGGCGGCGCATGGCGTCATAGCCCAAGGGACTACCCGTTTGAAATTTGAAGTCTTCGATCGAATCCGGCGATGTCTCAAGGTGATCCACCGCACGAGAACCCATGGTGACTGAACGTCGCCGACGGGTACAGCCGTCGAATGATCCGCCGGAGGGGCCACTTTTCGCCCTGAATCCGGGTCGCGGCTGCCCTCTACAAGCCGCCTGCAGCCGGCGGACGCAACCACCACGGGGCCGCGAACATCCATTCGGTCGCGAACGACTGAATGTCGAATTGCAGTCAAAACTGCCCAATTCGCCCGTGAAATCTCAGTTGGCACGAACGTTGCATCTTGGCGGCAGGGTCGCTTCGGACTGCCGCTTCGTCATTCCGTTTTGGCACGTTAACCGGTTTTTGAGGCAAATCATGCTTGAATCGAACCTACCCGCTCCCGCCGATTCGATGGTCGGCAAACTTCTCGTGGCTTCGACACTGATCGACGACCCCGTGCTCCACCGGGCCGTTTGTTTGGTCGTTCACCAGGATGCCGATAACGTCTTTGCGGTTCTGTTGAATCGGCCCATGTCGCCGCACCCGGGCTTGCAAAAAATGCTGGATGCGCCGGAGTCGGAAAGCCGTCTGCCAAACGTTTCCGAAACGGAGCCCGAGAGTTCCGGGAACTTACCCGCCAACGTGTCCAAGCCGGCGATCGGTCCTTCACAAGCACTCGGGACGATCCATTTCGGCGGTCCCATGTCGGGGCCGGTCGTAGCCGTACACGACAATCAAGATCTCGCCGAAGCGGTTGCCGGAAAAGGTGTCTACGTCGCAGCCCAACGCGACGCTTTGGAAAATATCATTCAAGAAAAATCGAATTCGTATCGCCTGATCGTTGGCCACCTCGGCTGGACCCGCGAACAACTCGCCGGTGAACGCGAATCAGGGTTCTGGCATGTCATGGACGCCACCGACGAGGACGTGTTTACCAGCGACCAGGAAATCTGGCCCACCGTCATCCGCCGTGCCACATCACGTTCCGTCGCCAACTGGCTCGGCATTCAAGACAACGCCTTCGCGTCGGAAGTCAATTAGAAAGTGAAGTGGCTGCGACGACTCTCGCTTTGCTTCGCTTCTCGCCATGTCAGAATGGATGGCACAGAGGAGCAACTTTGGCGTGATGCGGCAGACAATCTCGCGTTTCGATTTCGTTGGTTCGGTGATTCCGTTGCGATCGAGTCTGTCGACCAGGAGCTCGAATTGCGAAGCGAATGGGCGAGTCTGCGGAAACGGATCGTTGAGGGTGACCGGATTTGTCCCTTTCAGATGAACGCCAAGACATCCGCGATGAGATGTGGTTACGTTGTGCTTCGCGGAACCGAGCCAATCGGTGGAGTGGTGACGCTTGTCAGTTGAATGCCTTGGAGCTTGTCAGCTAAGTTCCGTCAGTGGCATTTCAAAGGCGTCTGCAACTCCCGCGTTGGTGATCGATCGCTTGTGGACGTTGACTGCCGAGCGAAGTGAACTCGACTCGGCGATGGCGCGTTCGGTCCCCCAGTCGGCCAACTGTTTGATCCAGGGCAGCGTCGCGTTGGACAACGCATAGGTGCTGGTTCGGCCCACCGCTCCAGGCATGTTTGCGACACAGTAATGAACGACTTCGTCGATGATGTACGTCGGTTCGCTGTGCGTCGTCGGTCGGCTGGTTTCGATGCATCCGCCTTGGTCGACCGCCACATCGATTAAGACGCTTCCCGGCTTCATGAGCTTCAAGTCTTCTGCACGCACCAATCGCGGAGCTTTTGCACCGGGAATCAAGACCGAACCGATCACCAAATCGGCAAGCCGGATCTCATCGAGGATGTTGTGACGATCGCTGTACAACGTGTTGACGTTTGCGGGCATCACGTCATCGAGGTAACGAAGTCGATCAAGGTTGACATCCAGAATCGACACATCCGCTTGAAAGCCCGCGGCGATCCGTGCTGCGTTTGCACCCACGACACCGCCGCCGAGAATGGTGATGTGCGCCGGGGCGACACCGGGGACACCACCCAGCAGAATGCCTCGGCCTTCCTGCGGCTTCTCCAGGAACTTCGCGCCCTCCTGGATGCTCATCCGACCCGCGACTTCGCTCATCGGCGTCAGCAGCGGTAATCGGCCACGATCGTCAAGCGTCTCATAGGCAAAGCAGGTCGCACCGGAGTTCACCATCGCGTCGGTCAACTCGCGGCTCGCGGCGAAGTGAAAGTAGGTGAACACCAACTGGTCTTCGCGAATCAGTTCGTACTCCTGCGGCTGCGGTTCCTTAACTTTGACGATCATGTCGGCCTGGCCGAAGACGTCACTCGCTCCGCTGACCATTTCGGCGCCGGCACGCAGATAGTCGTGATCGGCAAGTCCCGACCCCAGTCCCGCGCCGCTTTGAACGAGCACCCGGTGCCCTCGAGCGACCAAATCCTCGACCCCGACGGGTAGCATCGCAACCCGGTACTCGTCCGTTTTCACTTCCGAGGGAACTCCAACGATCATCTCACTGTCTCCGGTCGCTTCAATTTGAATCGGTCTTTCACGCGTCGCTCACATCATGCAGATCAATCAAGCTCTGATCGCGTGCATTCTTCCCCGTGCAACGGTGCTACGGTCCAGATTTTGACACGCATCTTTTTCGCAACCACCCACGACATCGATTTCGGTAATGTCGGGGTACTCCTCAGGCGGGATGGCAACATCGATGGGAGGTTGATCTTCATGTGCATTTATCAAACGTCATGTTCAAACAGTTTCTTGCCTGTTGTGCAATTGGGCTACTTACGACATTCGCCGGCTGCCGCGAAACCGAGTCGACGGATTCATTAAAGCCTTCGGAAGAGGCGGACTCTAACGAGCCAACGCCCCCGGCACCGATCGAACTTGCCGAATTGCCCGATCCCGAAGGCGAGGACGGAAAGTATTCGATCGCCCAGGTGATGGAACTCGCACACTCAAGCCGCCTCTATCGCCAGCTGTTCCGCGTGCCGGTGGACCCGGAGGTCGCCGAACGGCTCACGATTCTCTATTCCGGTTTGCCGTCCCAGTCGCCGCCCAACGGCGAAGCGGATTCGTGGAACGAGCGGTCCCAGGCGCTGCTCGACTCCGCAACCAAAATTATTCAGGGCGACGCCGACAGCATCCCCGCTTTTAAGAAAGCCGTGAACTGCAACTCCTGTCACAACCGTCACCGTTAGGAGCTCAGAGGCCAACGTCGCAAGAGGCCTGAGGCGAATGACGCCCAACATCCTCGAGCGGTGCAGCTAGAATCGGGGCTCCCCTCCCGAGCCCACCGAGCTGACCATGTCTCGTCACACCCTCTCGTCGCTTTTTCTTGCGACGTGTTGCATCGCGAATGCCTTCGCCCAAACGCCGCCGGACTCGCCCGCCGGCAACGAGAAGGTTGCCGAGATCTTTCGCACGTTCAAGGGTCGCGGGGTGATGCGCGATGATTCTTCGCCGACGCCGCCCGAGAAGATGAGTGAGCGACTCCAAACGCGCGAGGGCGTCCAAGTCGATGTCGTCGCCTCGGAGCCGGAGATCTCGCAGCCGCTTTTCATTTCTTGGGATTCACGCGGTCGGATGTGGGTCGTCCAGTACCGCCAGTACCAGTATCCCGCAGGACTCAAAGTCGTTCGCTTTGACCAACACCTCCGCGCGGTCTTTGACAAAGTTCCCGAACCACCGCCGCACGGAACACCCGGCGCCGATCGCATCACCGTTTTCGAAGACACCAATGGTGACGGACACTACGATTCACACAAAGACGTTCTGACAGGACTGAATATTGCGACCAGTGTCCAAGTCGGACCGCGCGGCATTTGGGTGCTGAATCCTCCCTATCTGTTGCACTACCCAGACGCCGATGCGGACGATGTTCCCGATGGTGATCCCGAAGTCCATCTCTCGGGTTTCGGAATGCAAGACACGCACTCCGTCGCCAACAGTTTGATGTGGGGCCCCGACGGTTGGTTGTATGGCGCCAACGGAAGTACCACCGGCGGCACGGTCAGTTCCAAGGTGACCCGAGGCGTTCGTTTCGAAGGCCAGTGCGTCTGGCGTTATCATCCCGACACTCAGGTGTTCGAGATCTATGCCGAGGGCGGCGGTAACACGTTCAGCCTCGACATCGATTCCAAGGGACGCGTGTTCTCTGGCACCAACGGCGGCAACCGTCGCGGTTATTACTATCCCCAAGGCAGCTACGCCGACAAAAACTGGGGCAAGCACGGACCGCTCACCAACCCCTATGCCTTCGGTTACTTCGGCTGCATGAAATCCGAAGGCGACACGCGACGCTTTGCTCAAGCCTTTTGCATCTACGAAGGCGGACTGTTCCCACCCGAATACGACCAAACCATTGTTGCGCCGAACTCACTGCACAACCTTGTTTGGAACAGTGATCGAATCGCCGAGGGGTCCACCTATCGAACCGTCGACAACGCGAATCTGCTGGAGTCCGATGATCGCTGGTTCAGGCCGGTCTACGGAGGCGTCGGGCCTGACGGCGCGATCTACCTCGCCGATTGGTACGACACCCGGCTCAGCCACGTCAGTCCCGTTGACGACTGGCACAAAGAAAGCGGGCGGATCTATCGTTTGCGACCCGCCGGTTCGTCGCCCGCTTATTCGCACGGCGACCTTCGGAGACTGTCCAGTCCAGAACTGATCGCCAAGTTGTCAGACGTCAACAAATGGGTCCGCCGTCGCGCCACGCTCGAGTTGGGATGGCGCGGAGACGACTCCGTGATGCAGGTGTTGATCCAGTCCGTCGATCAAAATGCGTCGCTGGAGTCTTTGTGGGTGCTGCATCTGATGGGCAAGCTCGACCGCAAGCTCGCAATCCGTTGGCTGACGCATCAAGACTCCCACATTCGTCGCTGGGTGATTCGATTGCTCGGCGATCGTCATGAGCAAGGCGTGTCGGAGTTGGTAGACATTGCGAGGAAGGAACGTGACTCGCAAGTCCGCTCACAACTCGCTTCCACCGCCAAACGCATCGACGCCGAGACGGGACTCGCCGTCATCAATCAGTTGCTTCGTCGCCCCAACGACGCAAGCGATCCGCACTTGCCGTTGATGTACTGGTGGGCCGTCGAAGGCCATGCCGAACAATGGCCCGCGATCGAATCATTCTTGAACGAGCAGGGGTTGTGGCAAGTCGATTTGTTCCGACGAGAGATTCTCGGACGTTTGATGCAGCGATACGCCGCGAGCGGGAAACCAGTCGATCTGCGGCGCTGCGACCAAATGGTGGCCATGTCAGCCGACGCTGACAGCCGAGAGATTCTGTTGCAAGGTTTAAACAAAGCGTTTCAGGGTCGCCGCATCCCTGAACTGCCCGATCGACTGAACGCCGCGCTCGCTGACTACCAGGCATCACGGGGTGCATCCGGCGCCGTGCTCGGACTCCGTCGCGGCACCGAAGGGGCGGTCGAAGAAGCCATTCGTCTGCTCCGCTCTTCTTCGACGGACATCGGTGTCCGAATCGAGATCGCGTCCGCGTTTGCGGAAGTGACGGATGAGGCTGCCATCGATCCATTGATCCGGTTGGCGATCGCCCGCGACACGAAGGACCCCTCGCTGCAACGCGTCGCGCTCGCAAGTCTGGCAAGCTACGGTGACAATCGCATTGCGACGAGCCTCATTGGTGCACTCTACTCGCAAATCTCAAACGAGCACGAGTTGCGCGCGACCGCATGCCGGACCCTTGCGAGCCGAACGGCATGGGCGCCACGCTTGCTACGAGAAATCAACAAGTGGCGTTTGAAAAAGGAAGACGTGCCGGCAGATGTGATTCAGCGACTCCGCACGTTCACCCAGCCGGAGATCGCGACGGCCGTCGTCGAAGCGTTCGGTGAGCCGGTTTCGATTTCCTCGAAAGCCAAGCGAGAACGGATTGAGCAACTCGCGGAGCTGCTGCAGGATTCTTCAGGCGATGCCGACGCGGGGCGAGTTCACTTCAACAAGATCTGCGGGACGTGCCACAAGCTGTTCGGTGAAGGGCAAACCATTGGGCCGCCGCTCGATGGCTACGAACGCGGCAACTTGAAATTCTGGCTCAACGCGATCATCGAACCGAGTCTGGAGATTCGAGAGGGTTATCAAACCTACGCGGCCCTGACCACAGACGGCCAGGTGATCACGGGCGTCGTCACCGACCAAAACCCGAACTCGGTCACGCTCAAGACTGCGGATCGAAAGGTCGTGATTCCACGAGTCAACCTCGACGACTTTCGAGCCGTCAAAACATCGCTGATGCCAGAGGGATTGATCGACCCGCTAACCGACGACCAGTTGAAAGACCTCTTTGCGTACCTCCGCCTCGGCACGCGCTGAAATACGGCGGAGATCTGCAAATCCAAGAAGTGGCGGTGAGCCGCCCTTGTGCCTTGCGGGGGCCGTTTAAGGGTTGGCTGGGTTCCATTAAGGAGCTTCAGGGAGGCTTGGGTGGTCGGTCTCAAACTCCCGAGTGGTCGATCGACGTAGATGCCTCGGCAAAACGGTTTGGATCCCACCTTTCCGTAGGGATTTTTTGATTGGTATAAACGATACGCGAGTACATTACTGGCTCACGCATGTTCAATGTCCGGTTGGACACGTTCCTGCCGTACCATCTGCCAGTCTTTCCCACTTTGAACCTGAACAAATGAAGCACTTTCGATTCCTCTTCGCGATGATGCTCGTCGCTGGGATGTCAGCGACATCCCAGGCCGGACTGCTCGTCTTCGGCGAAGAGATCAGCTCCGGAACGTATCAATTTACGTTCGGCCAGGACGCCTCCGTGGACCCGATTCAGAATGCGTCGGGCAGCGCCCTCAGCTTTTCCTTCCTGCCTCCCTTCAGCGTGATTTTCCCGACGGCCTCCGGAACGATCACCGACGGGACAACGAGCCTCGAAGGGCTGGGAGCCACCTGGGTCGCACAGGGTCCCGGCGCAACAACTGCGTCGATCAATCCGAACCTTATCAGCTCACCTGCTTCGATCATTATCACGAATGCAACGGCCGGGGTTGATGTCACGACGATTCAATGGCAGTTCAACTCGTCAGAGTCTTTGACCGGTACCGTCCAGTCGAGTTCTACGCCGCCATCGGTCGTGCCAGAACCCACCAGCTTGGCCCTGTTCGCGGGCTTCGCTGGGCTCATGGGCTTCCGCCGTCGCAAGCGGGCGTAGCTTGGCACTGAACCAACTGATGGTTCACGAACATTGCCGATTCTTAAAGCAGGTCGCGTTACTCGCGGCCTGCTTTTTTTGCGTCCCTATCGCGCGTTCACGGGTTCGAGTTTTGCGGCTTTGAAGATCCCGAGCCACTTGCGCTGTGTCTCTTGATCGGGTGGCGTCGAGGACTTGACCAAGTACTGCAGCCGATGCAGATCCTTGTCGGCACGAATCAAGCGAATCAACCGATATGCTTTCGAGCCGTCGGAAGCGTCTTCATCCACCGGGGCTTCACTTATTAAATAGGCCGAAGAGTCTTCAATTTCAAGGACTCTCACTTGAGCACCCGGCGTGGCCGCGACTTCGTCGGCAACCGTTTTCTCTGCGATCTCCTTGATGGTTCCGAGAGCCGATGCCCCCAGATAACGTTCAATCGTGATCTGCTCCGTGAACTCCGAAACGGTTTCTCCCGCGAGCAGCAGGAATGCCGTGGCGCGGCCTTTTTGTTTGCGACGCAGTTGCGTTCGCCAAGGGCGTCCATCAAGGTCGACGCCGATGGTCTCCGTCGGTCGGAACAGCGCTTCGGTCGCTCCCAGCAGATTGATGATTTCGTGAACACGCCCTTGCTTGAAATCGACGCCCCAGTGTCCGTATACCCAGCGATCGCGTTCGTCGCCTAGTTCCACGTTCTCGGTCGGTTCGCCCAAGATTGCCTTGACCGTCTCTTTCGGGACTCCGACCGTGAAGATGCCGAGCGTCGTGAAGGCATTCATCAATGCGTCGGTACCCCGCGCGACGCCGAGATTGCGAGGGGCGATTTTTCTCGCAGACCTCAACTGTTTCCATGCTTCGGGATAGTTTTTGACTTTAAACAGCACCATCGCATAACGCAGCAGCGCACCGAGATCGTCGGGGTTTGCTTCGGCGGCTTGAGAGGTTTCCGGCAGCAACGCGAGCGCTTCCTTCGAACTCAAGCTCATGATGTCGGGGGACTTCGCCGTCGACTTCCCCGTGTCTGCTTTCGGTTCGGAACCCGGACGCATCTTTCCCGAGTCGGGTTTGCTTTCGGCTGCTAACTTTCCGACGTCGTCGAGGCGTACGAAACGAAACTGTTTTCCGTCCCATTGCGCGAGGACTTCGCCCCATTGGTCGCCTTGCTGATGATTGAAGCCGTACACGTTCTCAGTGCCGATGCCCATCTTCTTGCAGAGCGCCTCGGCCCTCGATGCACCAAACAATTCCGTCGCCAAACCGAATTCGGCGGACGACTCGAGCGCGGAGATCCCGTCGGCGGAGAGTTCGTTATTGCGTGCGATACTGGCGAGGTCACGTGGCTCGAGGCCATCGGGCATCACCACGTGCTGAGCGGCTTCCTCCCATTTCCCCGCTTCCAAGAGTGGTAGGATCGTGCGGAGCGCGGCAATGAGTGATTGCTTGGTGGGTGCTTGTTGAGCGAATGCCGAGTGGCTGTGACTGATGAACAGAAGTGTCGCCAGAACTTGAATCGCGATCTTGCGAAAACGGCGCATCGTCGTGGACTCCATGTGCGGGTTCGTGAATCACCGCGTCCAGTGTCTCACGATTTTAAGTGTTTCGCGAGTGTTCGATCGAGTTGGTTCGCGAATGCTTGAGTGTCCTTCGGTCCGAATGGCTTGGGGCCAGATGTTTCTATACCGGATAGCCGCAACTGTTCCATGAGGTCGCGCATCGCCAGTCGTTCTTGCACGTTGCTCTCATCGTAGAGATCGCCGCGACTGGTGATCACGACACCACCCTTTTCCACAACCCGGGCCGCTAGCGGGACGTCGTCGGCGATGACCACATCGCCCGCATTCATTTTGGCGACGATCGCGTGATCGGCTTGATCGGCGCCGTCACGAACGGTGATTCGCCGCACCCACGGAGAATTTGGGATCGGGATCGATTGATTCGCCACCACGACGCAGTGGATTTCGCGGCGCTGTGCGGCGCGAAAAACCAGTTGCTTGATCACAACCGGGCACGCATCGGCATCGATCCAAAGCGTGCATTCGGGTGTTTCCGCGTCGGGGTGATTCGGCATGATTGGTGGGGTGCTCTTCTCGTGCCGAACGGAGTTCTTTAATTCGCGGCAGCCTTTTCCTTTGCTCGCGATGCCATCCACTTGGCATATTCCAGGATCGTAATCTCGCCGTCCTTATCGCCATCGGCAGGCTCGGGGGAAATAAGCATCGTCGAGTATTCCGACTTGCCCAGCGAACCGTCTTTGTTCTTGTCGTACCGCGTAATGATCCGTCGGGCATAGCTGACGAACTTGACAGGGACATCGACGGATACTTGTTCCCGTTCCTTCAAACGTGCTTGCTCCGCTTTCTCCTCCTTCATTTTATTGATGAGCGAGGCGGCGAAGAATAGGGCTTGTTCTGCCCGATCGGAATCATCGCTCCGTGCTGTCTTCATCACTGCGGTAAGTACTTCGCCGCTTCGATCGCCACAGTTACCCAATAGTTCCAGCAAGTACATCGGGTACTTATCGTCTTGCATTCGATTGACAATGTTGCCAACCATCTCAACTTCGTACTGTTCGAGTTGGTCCGCGATTCGCCTGGCTGTTTCGGTGTACCGACTGTATTCAAACGAGGTTCGTGAGACGCCCTTTTTCAGCTCGCTGCATCGGACATAGCAATCGAGTAACGGGTCCAGCTGCGCCTTTACCGGAACGGTTGAAATACCGAGAAGGACGATCGCACGATCGACTTGGCGGCTGTCTGCGATGTCCCCGGAGGAAAAATCAGTCAGCGTTTTAAGAGCGGGTTGATTAAACCGCGCGTCTCTGACTCGCAGTGATTCGAGCGTTCTGATGGCATTTGTTTGCCTCGAGGACGAGAAATCGATCGCCCGCAGACTAAAAAGCTCGACAAGCTCTTTTTCAGCGTCTTCGAGAATCGAATCCGTTTCCGACTGTGCGAATCCGGAGTGGGGAACGAAGCAAGCGAGGACCAGTGCCAAGACGATCTGAGCGGACTTCATTGTGTGGTTCCAATGCGCGTGCGGGGCTGGCGAGAAAACCCCACGCACCCCCCGAAGTTTCGCAGGAACTCAATTCTACTCCGGCGGTGGCCCGAACGGTGGCGGACCGAACGGTGGTCGACCACCGCGTCCGCCACGTCCACGTTCGCCAGGGCCGCCACGCCCGCGTCCTCCGCCAGGACCACGCTGCACGAAACTCGGGTCCGGCGTTCCTTTCAGGAGTCGTGGAATGTACGGAAACTCTTTGGTCAGCACGTAATAAAACGTGCCGTTGGGGTATTCCGGGGTCGGCCCCGTTCGGCCGTTGAACTTGTCCAAATCGCCGTTGCCGTCAACGTGTTCGTAGTCCGCGACAAATGTCCCATCGAACTCGCCTCCCGGACTCGAACTCCCGCCGGGTCGCTGGCCTGATTTAAGTCGATAACCGGACTTCAGCGTCTCGAGTTTTCCGTCTGCACCGATGATCTCGCAGTCGTAAACCGGGTAACCGTCCGCGGCGTAGCCGATCAGAGTCATCGATTTGTCGGCGGCACGGGCTTTCTCAGCCAACTCCGTGATCAAGTCCGAGGCGCGGCCGTGATAGTGGTAGTCGCCCGTCGGCTGAACATGCGCGTTGTTCATGTCCAAGCCCAGGTTCACTTTGCCCCCGATCACCGCGTACTGCCAGGGACTGGAGAAGTCGCGTCGCCAAAACTCGGCCGCACCGGGATCAAAAGGAACGCCGTTCAGAGCGATCCCGAACTTACCAAGCTTGAGCGAGGTGGGCTTGGCTGCCGGCTTGGGATTGAGCGTGACTCGGAATCGATGATTCTGCTCGCGGATCTGATTCGGATTTCCTGGGCCCGGGAATTGGCCCGTCGCGTGTTCGGGAAGTCCGTTTGACGTGATCACGCGGTAGGCGCCTTGCTCGGTGATTGAGACTTTGGAATCAAACGTGCCGGCGGGGTTCCCCTTTTTGACGGTGGTCAGATGTGTCCCATGGTCATGGCCCTCATGCGCCACGAGGGTCGTGCCTGTTACCAAAACTCGAAAAGTCAGCCACAGCATTCGCATTTGAGATTTCATTGTCTTTGCCCTCGTCATTGGGTTACCGAAAATGAAACGCGTTTGGGATTCAATATCCACAGCCGAGGCGAAATTTGCTCGCCCGCAAAGGCGGGGTCCATCGGTCGCTCGTGCGGCGACTCGAACGGCAAGATCGAGTCGAGCACGAGTACCGATGAAACGTGAATGCTGCGTTCCAATACAGTCTTCGGGTTGACGCACCAGAGCGTTTGCGCCCCCTGCCGCTAAATGTTAGCGGACGGCGCGAGCCGTCCGCTGTCACCCTCATGTTCAATTGGAACAAAGCACGAGGCCGAAGCGGAATGCGACGGATTACAGCAAATCCATTTCATCCGTACCGAGAATCTCACGAAACAGCTCACTCAAGCGATGGTTGTCCACCTGAATCGGCTCCGGAGCCGCGGGAGCTGCTCGATGACGTGTCAATTCGTTATCGATGAAATCGTGGATTCGCGGATACCGAGGTCCCGCATCGACTTCCTTACCCGCACGCTTCGCACGCAGCAAGCTTTCGATTTCGCGCACAAGTTCGACGTCATCGACGACGCCCTGTACCAGTTTGTCGAACTCCGTTGGAACCACACCCTTTTCCTGGTTGATCCAGAGGACCGCGAGCAGTGGTCGCAATACATACAGGTACTTTTTGCGTCGGACGCGTTGTCCTCGCAGATGCGCCTTGTAGTTGTTTTCCGCCATCCGCAAATAGTGATAGTGCGCCGCGATCGGATTGAACGTGGCCGGACTCAGCTCACGCATGCGGTTCGCGCAAACACCTTTTTCAAGGTACACGATCGGCGAGTTCAGCCATTCCAAGAGTGGCGGGTTGGACTTGCGAAACAACTGCAACGCCTTACGCAGGTCCCAACCATTGATGTCCAATTCTTCGTCGATCGGAAGTTCAATCACGTCACGTCGACGCTCGACATCGATACTGAGGTACCAGTCTCGGGGGCGGACGTAAAGAAATCGAACGTCGTAGTCGCTGTCCTTTGACTCGAAGCCCCAGGCGCGGCTGCCCGATTCGCACGCATAGAGAATCCGCACGTCATGCTTGTCTTCGATTTGCGAAAGTTCGTGCAGAATCGATGCGCGAACCTCCGAGTGGATCAAGTCGGCCATTGTCTTTTCTCAGAAGCGAAACACCGTCATTTCAACGGCAATGTCACTCGGAGGCCTCACGTTGCCTGAAGGTTCACTGCCTGAAGGTTCACACAGGCGGTGCCAGCAGAATCGCGGGTTCACCAAAGCGTGTTGCGAGCACGGTCGGGCCAGGCATTGTCGTAGGCTTCGCCACCCAGGCGATTACTCGAGAGGTTGGCGAGGATTTCGCCGGGCGTCGGCAATTGATCCGGCGGAACATGTCGATCGGTATTCCAAATATCCGATCGCATGAGCGCTCGTCCGCACTGGAAGTAGACCTCGGAGACGTCGACGACGATCACCGATCGTGGGGATTTTCCGTCGACCTCGAACGACTTCAGGAGTGGCTCGTCGACGGAGATGCGGGCGTTGCCGTTGACCCGCAGCGTGACAATCGAACCGGGGATGAAGAAAAGCAACGCGACACGAGGATCGTGGACAATGTTCCGAAGTGAATCGACACGATTGTTGCCGCGTCGATCTGGTAGCAGGATTCGTTTCGGACTGTCGACGCGGATGAAACCGGGATGATCGCCTCGCGGAGAGCAGTCGAGACCTTCGGGGCCGGCCGTCGCCAACGCGACAAACGGCGAGGCCTCGATCAAGCGGCGGTAGTCTTCGGTGATCACCCGCGTGACTTTGATCGTTGCGGACTCCACCGGCTTTCCGTAGAGGGCATCCAGCTCTTCGGCGGTTTGGATGAACGTCATTCAGTCTTCTCGGAATCTGGTGGTGATGATGACGCACTCTCGGGCACGTTGGGGTGATGGCAGATCAACTCCAAGGGGTTGCCTTCGGGATCTTTGAAGAACATCGCGCGGGCGTTCATGTCCGGGAACTCGGCGAATGTCAATTCGATTTTCAGTTCCCCAAAGCGTTTGACGTGTTCGTCAAAACTCTCCGGAGGAATCTCAAAGGCGAGGTGATTCAGCGTGGAGCGTGAGACGTCATGTCCGGTAAATCGTTTTCGCGCGTGGACGTGACGCCGGTAGTCGATCAACGCCAACAGCGGAGGGTGTCCATGATTTCCCAGTGGCGTGTCTGTTTGATTGATCTGCAAGAAGGTGATCGTGGGTTCGCCGTTAGGGTCCACTTCCGCAGTTTCCATCGACAATTCGCTATGAAGCGCAAAGCCGAGTACTTCGACGTAAAAGGTTCTCATCTTCGGCAGGTCCGCGACGCTTAAGACGACTTCGGAAAGGCCGGTGATCGGAGGAGGCTTGGGCGAACTCATATTTTGAAACTGAACGGGGAAAGAATCACTTTGATTCCGATTCAGTGATGATAGGACTCACCGCGGGGCGGCCATTGCGGATGTCAGTGACGTTTACCGTAGCACCCTTTTCGATCCATTCGCCAGTCGCAGAAACTGCGGAAAACGAAAGGCCATCGACTTCGATGTCACCGCTGGGACGCAATGGTGAGAGCGTCAGAGCGTGTCGACCCAGCAGCTCGTCGACGGATTGCGTCGAGCTCTCCGAAGAGTCCGGATCGGGATGCAAGATGAGTTCCGGAAATCCAAAGCAGCATTCGCGAATCAGGAAGCCGACGGAACCTAGCATCCCGAACCTTCCGAGCGGAGTATCCGAATCCACGAGGCCGATGACACAGCCCACTGCGAAGATAACCGCAAGGATGATCCAGAGGGCAACGTCGAGGAACCAGCAAACAGAAACTAGCAGCACGAGGAAAATGACGATGCGAACGTTTGCGGCGGGAAGCCGCTGTTGCAGGTCGAGCGTCGACTCGGTCTTCGTTGAAACCGAGTACCGGCGGAAGTGAAAGAGGAAGACGCCTAGCAACGCAATCACTAGAGGAATGTCGATGTGCGTTGCAAACGAAAATCGTTCCATGGAACGCCCGGCGGAGTCGATGGATGCATCTCGCTGGAACGTCGATCGGGTACCACGCGAGGGATTTTAGGATAAGTGTGCTACCAAGTGAGCTCAATGCGAGGGGAGGCCTTGCGGTTCCTCTCTGCGCGGGCCAGGATTGCTTTTCGGACAAGACCCCCGCCGTATGACTTTTCTCGATGCACTTGTTTCAAAAATGGGCCGCCGCGTTTCGTAGCGGAGCAGCCTTTCGTAAGGTTGCCATCTGGCTCGCCGTCATCTCCGCGGCGGTCTACCTGATTGTGCTGCCCTCAGTCGACAGCTACTTCGCCCAATTTGAAGAGCGGCCGACGAGTTTTGTCGTCGAGGATTTGAACGCGTTCGAGATTGCGCGGATCCGCAGTGCGAAGCTCGTCGTCTTCGCGATCTTCGCGTATCTAGGTGCCTGCGTCGCGAGTTTTCTTAACGTTGTTGCGGCCAGTGCACCTCGCGGCGAAGCCATCGGTCTGCGGTCGTCGTTCTGTCCAAAGTGCGAGCAACGGATTTGTCGCCTCGACAACATTCCGTTGCTGAGCTATTTGATGCTCCAAGGCCGTTGTCGCTCGTGCGGTGTCGTGATCCCGGTACGCTACTTTGTCGTGGAGTTAATCGGCTTCGGGATCTTTGCCAGTCTGTTTCTTTACGAGCTGACGACCGGAGCCGCGAACGTACCGGGGTTCTTGCACTACACCTACACCGGGATCGTCTGGATCATTCTCTATGCCAAATGGCCGGTGATCGGGATTTTTGTCTTTCACGCGTTTCTGTTCAGCGCACTGTTGATGTTCGTGCTGATGGAAGTCGACGGATTGCGCTGTCCACGTTGGATGTCATTCAGTTTGGTTGCTCTCTTTGCGATCATTGCGACGTTGGGGCCGCACATGCAACCGACGGCGTTCGATGACCGGCTGCCGTTTGAACTTTCAAAGTCGCTGCCCCCCGTCGTTGCTCGCGCGGTCACGAGTTTCGTGGGTGGAGCCGTCGGGGCTCTCATCGCGTTTGCGATCGGCCGGTTCCGATGGTTGTCCCCGCTCTCGGTCGCATGGATTTTGCTTGGCGTCTCATTGGGTTGGCACGCGATCGTCATGATCGGTTTGTTGACACTGCTCGTGTGGATCGCTGGCCGTACCGGCGGGAAATCACGCGTGCCGGAATGGTTCGGGGCTACGGCGATGTTGTTCCTCGCGGCGACGATTCACCATCCGTTGTGGAATCTCTTGTCGCAGCTTTGGTGAGAGTCTTGCTCGGCAAGACGATTTTGAGGCTAGCCGCCGAGCCGATCGATCACCGAGCGAATGGCGTCGGCGCTAATTCGTAGCTTGCCGATTTCGGAGTCGAAGACTACTACGGGATCAGCGACGTCTTCCTCTCCGTGCCCGCGGTCGTCGGGCACGCCGGCGTCCTTCGCTT
>JBCBOT010000061.1:0-31835 GCA_039821165.1 Planctomycetota bacterium
GATACGGCGACTCTGATGATCACGATTAACGGCACGAACGATGGACCGACGGCTGTTAATGATACGAATAGTGTGACGGAAGACACCGCTCCGAATCCTGTCAACGGTGATCTTCTGAGCAACGACAGTGATCCTGATGCGAACGACACGCTGACGGTGACCGAGGTGGATGGCATCACGGATCCGGCGACCGACATTACGGGCAGCTACGGAACTCTGGATTGGAGTGCGGACGGAACGTACAGCTACACGCTGGATAACTCGAATCCGACGGTGAACGCAATCGCTGCAGGTGAAAGTCTGACGGAGTCGTTCAGTTACGCGATCAGCGACGGTAATGGTGGCACAGATTCGGCTACCCTGACGATCACGATTAACGGAACGAATGACGGGCCGACTGCGGTTAATGACACGAACAGTGTGACGGAGGACAGTGCTCCAAACCCGGTGAGCGGTGACCTGCTGAGCAATGACAGCGATCCCGATGCGAACGATTCGCTGATGGTTACAGAGGTCGATGGAGTCACAGATCCAGCGACCAACATCGCGGGCAGCTATGGAACTTTGGATTGGAGCGCTGGCGGAACGTACGGCTATACGCTGGACAATTCGAACCCGACAGTTCAGGCACTCGCTGTCGGCGAGACGCTGATTGAGCTATTCACCTACACGATAAGTGACGGCAACGGCGGTACCGGTACTGCGACACTGAGGATTGTGATCAATGGAACCAATGAAGTGCCGGTTGCCGTTGACGATTCGAACAGCGTGAGCGAGGACACTGCTCTAAATCCGGTCATCGGTGATGTCCTGGCTAATGACACGGACGCCAACGGAGATTCCTTGCAGGTGACCGCATTCGGTGGTGTGGCTAGTCCAGGTGTTGATGTGAATGGCAGTTTCGGCACCTTGGATTGGGAATCCGATGGGACCTACGGCTACACACTGGATAATTCCAACCCGACGGTTCAAGCACTGGGTTTTGGTGAAAGCCTTAGCGAGTCATTCGTCTATTTCATCAACGACGGGAATGGGGGCACTACCAGCGCGACGCTGACAATTCAGATTAGTGGCACAAATGATGAACCAGTTGCAAACCCCGATACGAACAGTGTGACGGAGGGAGTCGCTCCAAACCCAGTGTCGGGCTCGGTTTTAACTAACGACTATGATCCCGACGGGGATCCGGTGGTCGTCGATACGGTTAATGGCTCACCCACTGCCGTCGGCTCAACTGTGGCCGGAAGCTACGGCACACTGGTGCTCAATGGTGATGGTTCTTACAGCTACACGCTAGACAATGTCAATCCGCTGGTCGCGGGTCTCTCTGTCGGTGCGACTCTCACGGAAACGTTTGACTACACGATCAGCGATGGTCATGGGGGCAGTGATAGCGCGACGTTGACGATCACGGTTCAGGGCAAGAATCAGGTTGGCGATGCTCCACCGAACTTCGCGTTTGACGCTTTCAATGACGAGGGAGACGGTGACAACTCGGGGCAAGCCAGCGAGTCGATCGGAATGCAGATTGGTGGGCGACGTGAGATTTTGCTCTCAAGGCTCATTTCGGATCTTGCACCCGAACCGATCTTAGCTGGTTATGCCAAACCAGGAACGATTTTGGTCGGACGCATTTATAGTCTTGATGGATCGATCATTGGAGAAACCACAACGACAGTGGATGCAGCGGGCAATTGGGTGCTTCAGTTCTTTGGTATGAACACGAGTGACCAGACCTATGTGGTGATTGAACACGTGGCGAGTGAGTCCGTTGAATCAAGTGCGACGAATTTCCGGCTGACGCCAGACACCTACCGATCGATGCAGTTTTCGACGCAACATGATCGTGCCGCTACGATCGGGACGATTCTCAGTGACGCTCCTTACAATTCGCTCGCTGGAGAACATGCTGAGAACCTCAATCCGCTCACGTTGCTTGATTGAGAGCGAGGTCCGCTATGGACGTCGCCAAAAGCCAGGGAACACCAAAACGAGGACGCTAAAGACCTCGACACGCCCCAGCAGCATCAGCCACACGAAGAGAAACTTTGCTCCCTGGCTAAAACCGGCATAGTTCTGAGTCGCGCCGACGACGCCTAGTCCGGGGCCGATGTTGTTCAGTGTTGCGGCAACCGCGCTTGCACAATCCAGGAGTTTCTCGTCGAGTGTATTCTCAACCGATTCGGATTGGTTGGGAGTGCCTCCCCATGTTGTGTTGGGCTCGAACGTCACGAGCAACATCCATGAGGCTACAAAAAGTCCGAGGATGAGACAGAAATAGACCATGATGCCAGAGAGCATTGCCGGGTCATCTGCGGTTGTTTCACCAATGCGAATCAACCGTACAACGCGCGGGCGGTACGCGAGTTCGATTTCGCGTCGAAGGATTTTGTAGAACAGGACGTGACGAATCACCTTCATTCCGCCGCCGGTACTGCCTGCGCAACCACCGACAAACATTAGCAGCAGCAAGCTGCCGCGCCCAAAGTTGTTCCATTTATCGAAGTCAGCCGTTCCGTAGCCGGTCGTTGTGATGATTGAAACAACTTGAAACAGGCCGTTTCTCACCGCATCACCGATCGACTCAAATCCCAAATCTTGCGCACGCATTCCGAAGAAGACGATGCCAACTGTCAGCCCGACGATGATCCCGACAAATGTCTGGAATTCCACGTCGCCGATTAATCGCTTTGGTCCACCGATCATGGTCAGATAGAGAAGCGTAAAATTGGTGCCCGCAAGGATCATAAAAAGAATCGTCGTGTACTCGATGAACGAACTCTCGAAAGCACCAAGTGATGCGTTGTAGGTGCTGAATCCTCCTGTCGCCATGGTGCCGAATGCGTGACAGAGGGCATCGAAGAGAGTCATCCCTTCGAGCATGTAGATGACAGTCAAAAGCGCGTTGAGGCCGCAGTAAATGCCCGCAAAGACCAACGCAGTGTGTTGCATCCGCGGCATGCTGCCATCTTTACTGGGGCCTGGCATCTCCGCTCGTACCATCGCCTTACCCGCCGAGCCCTGACCCAGAATGGCTACAAAAAGAACAACGATGCCAAGGCCGCCAAGAAAGTGTGTCCAGCTTCGCCAGAACAGAATGCAGTGCGGTACGGAATCCGGGTTCTCGAGGTCGGTGAGAATCGTGGCGCCGGTCGTGCTGAAACCGGCCTGAGATTCAAACATGGCCTCGATGAACGTGATCGTTCGGTCGGGTGCCGTTTCGATTCCGGTCAGGTAATAGGGAAGAGCTCCGAGTACCGTTGCCATCACCCAACTCAAGCCGACGATCGCCATTGCCTCCTTGCGGAACAATGGCGCACCCTTGCCTCGCCTGCCACTGAGCAGCAGCATCGTCCCGATGAACATGCTGATCAGCATGCTGTAGAGTAACCCGCGGACGCCGTCCGACTCGACCGATGCGGCAGCAGGAAGATGCGTTCGCTTGGCGAGTGCGGGAAAGGCGAACGGGAAGCTCATGCTCATCGAGGCGCCGATGAGTAGGCAGATCGCACCGAGGACGCGTCGCAAGAGTGCAAAGTTCAATGTTTTCGCCAGCCGTCTGAGAATCCGGGACAATTCGCGGACTCAACCTTAAATTGGCATTCGCTTTGCTTCTAGTCGGTGTCGGCGAGAACAGCCCTTCCCTGGGGATGATTCAAAGCCGGGCGATTGACGCAGGAGGCGGCGTCAATCGCCGTTTTTCCTTCTCCGCGTGCCTGATTTTGCGTGTGGCAAGTTGCAACAGACGAGGCATCTTTGCCCTTGGTTTTGGGCGAACCACGTCATAGGATTCCTGAGGACGATCAGACGGCTTAGAAACTGGACGGCAAAGTGTGCGGCCGATTTACTCAGCAGACTCCGGCGGCATCTTGGACCCAGGAGTTCCTGCCGTTGTGGACCGAGACGGAGCTGACCGCACTCCGCTCTAAGTACGCTTTGGCGGCGCGTTACAATATTGCTCCGACTCAAGAAGTGCCGTGCATTTTTAGCGGCGGTGATTCCAAACGCTGGCGTTTCGACCTCTTCCGGTGGGGCTTGCTGCCCTTTTGGGCGAAAGACCTCGCGAGTGGTGCTCGAGCAATTAACGCTCGCAGCGAGACCGCTCATGAGAAGACGATGTTCAAACAGGCATTCGCCAAACGTCGTTGTGTCGTGCCAGCGGACGGTTACTTCGAATGGGCCAAGACTTCACAGGGAAAGCAGCCCTACTACGTTCGTCGAAAAGACGAACGCATGCTCGCGATGGCAGGGCTTTGGGAAGAAAATGATCGGCTCGGTACGGGTGGCAAACCGATATTGAGTTTCACCATCCTCACTACGCAGGCGAATGAGGTGACGGGTGTTGTTCACGACCGAATGCCTGTCTTTCTCACTCAGGAGCAGACGAGTGTTTGGCTGGATCCTGGGATCGACGATGCTCATTCACTTCGCAGCATGATAGGATCCGCTCCAGCGGATTGGTTCGAGCTCTTTCCCGTGTCTTCGATTGTGAATAGCGCGAAGAACGATTCGGCGGAGTGTACGAAACCGATTGAACTCTTGCGACAGCAATCGTTGTTCGACTGAATTCCGTCCATGCCCGAGCTACCCGATGTGATCACGTACGTTGAATCGCTTCAGCGTCTGTTAGCTGGACAGACCGTGGAATCGATTCGCGTTCGCAGCCCCTTTGTGCTCCAGACATTTGACCCGCCGATCGAAAGTATGGAAGGCTGTATCGTCAACGGGTTTTCACGACGCGGCAAACGTATTGTCTGGCACTTCGAAAGTGGTCTTTTCCTTGTCGTCCACCCAATGATTGCAGGGAGGTTTCACTGGAAGAAGAAGAGCTATTCCGGACGAGGGAAGCACGATCTGCTCACCCTTCACTTTGAGGATGGGGTGATGGCGTTGACGGAGGTGTCAAAACAAAAACGGGCGAAGGTGTGGGTTCTCGATTCGCGGGAAGCTGTCGATGCGATGGATCCCGGTGGTCTCGACGTGATGACGTGCACGCTCGAGGCGTTCTCGCAGATTTTGCTCAGAGAAAACCGAACACTCAAGCGGGCACTATGCAACCCAAGAGCATTCGACGGAATCGGAAACGCGTTCAGCGATGAGATCCTTCACGCCGCCAGGCTGTCACCAATGAAACGCACGTCGCAATTGTCGGCGGTTCAGATCAAGTCGTTGTATGATGCGACGCGAACGACTATGGCGAGATGGATTCAAAGACTTCGCGAACAGACTGGCAGTGGGTTTCCAGAAAAAGTCACCGCGTTTAGGCCTGAGATGAACGTTCATGGAAAGTTCAACGAACCTTGTCCAGACTGCGGTGCGCCGGTTCAGAGGATTCGATACTCGAGCAACGAGTGTAACTATTGTCCGGGATGCCAAACCGACGGAAGGATACTATCGGATCGTTCGCTTGCCCGGCTATTAAAAGATGATTGGCCGAAGCGACTTGAAGATCTTGATCCGTAGGAGTGGCGGCGTCGCTATCGGGCTTGGCGTCGTCGCTGCAGGGTACTCGCAACGGCAATCAGAAAGATCGCCATTGTGGGGCCGGGCTCCGGAATCGCAGTCACGATGAAATTGACTTGTCCCGATCCCGATGGCGTCGAGAAGTCTGGGTTGATCAGTTCCGTTGCTCCGGATGGATTGTCGCGAACCGCGACTGACGTTGTCAGCGTCGAGGTGCCGTCGCTGACACCGACGATATCGAGTGTGATCGAGTCGCCTTCCTGCAAACCGAGGTTGCTGTAGTCGAACGTGAAGGTCCCGATGCGGAACGGGCTTGTGTTAGCGAGCGTAAACACGACGGCACCTGGTGCGAATCCGTCCAGCAGAATCTGTGACTCAAAACCCGGTGTCGTGCCGAACTGTTCGGATGCTTGCCAGGGTGCAAACGTGGGGGCGGCATCGAACTGAACGCGTCCAAAGTCGGTGAGCGGTGAACCCTCGATGGTCGAATTGATGATGTCGAGCGAGATCAACTCGATGTCGTCACCGATACGACCAGCAGTTGCCGCGAGGAATAAATCGGATTCGAATCTCTCACCCCCGATAGCCCGCGCACCGTCGAGGAACCCGACGATTTCGGCACTCGCAATTCCGGCTCCAAGAGAGATACAAGCCAGGAAAGCGACAAATCGATGGAGAGCGAGGGAGGGAATCATGGCCGTTGGTTCACGAGTGCGATTTAGCTCGATGGCATGCTAGATCGCACTCGTCGCAAACGCAACGACTCGGAGTCACAATATTACGGTCTGAGACCGCGCTTCAAACGAAGCTTAGTCGACGAAGTCGATTTCGATATTGTTCTCGCTCGCGGCGGAACGCAACTTGGCGAGGGCGCGAGCCTCGAGCTGTCGGACGCGCTCTTTTGTGACGCCCATTTCGGCCCCAACCTCTTTCAAGGTGAGCGGTTCTCGCCCGCGCTCCAGTCCGAAGCGAGCCGAAATGATCTTTTGCTCGCGTTCGTCCAACCGATTGAGGATCTTTGAAAGTTCCCGTTTCCGGTTTCGATGGACGGACTCTTCGACGTAGGGATCGAGTCTCTCGTCTTGCCGCGCAAGGAACAGCTCCTCCGTCGTGGTCCGGAATCGATCACGATGCTTGAACTCGTTCGGGATGGTCCGGGCGAAGTTCTTCATGATCGCCCATGAGGCGTAGGTGCTGAACTTGTTGCCGCGGGAGTAATCGAACTTTTCGACTGCTCGGATCAAAGACATGTTCCCGTCGCTTACGAGCGAGAAGAAATCATCCGTTCCCCCGATGTGTCTCTTCGCGATCGACACAACGAGTCGAAGGTTGGACTGCACAATCCGGTTCTTAACTTTGACGGCTTGCTCGTAGAGGGCTTCGATCTCGTTCATCACCGAAGATTTACCGCTCGCATCTTCACCGAGAGTTTCGCGCAGACGATTTGCCTTGTGCTTGAAATAGTTCATCTTTCGGAACAAATGATATTCCTGCTCTCGCGTCAGCAACGGCACGTCGTAGAGCGAGGCGAGGTAGCTCGGCAGGTCGCTTGGCACACGGACCTTGCGTGGGGCGGTCGCGGGCACAGGTTCGTCGCCGAGGTACTCGGGCTCGCGGCTCGAATCCTCAAAGTCTTCGTTGTAAATGTAATCCAGGGCGAGTTCTTCGATTCGACGGCGACGCATCTCAACCAGGATTCGTTGAATGCTGGTGCGTGTTCGCTTGAAGCGTCGGCACAACTGTGGAACCGAGACTCCGCCGAGGTACTGAGTGAAAATCGATCGCTTGTCATCGTCAGTGAGGACTCCGCGTTGATCCGGGAAGATCGCGATCGCAGAGTTGTCCGCATCAAAGTTCTTTAGCGTGTAGCGGATCGTTTCAGCACTACGTCCCATTTGCTGAGACAGCATTCGGGTTACATCGGCGAGTGCCGCGCCGCCCTCAACGAGTTGCCGCGCCCTTTCGATGATCTCGGATTTCTCGTCTTCGCTCAGCTGGCTAAATCGCTCACCACGCTGAATCTTGGCTTTGTTGCGCGAGACGAACTGTTCAACACTGCTGTTCAAAAAGCCGACGCGTTTTCGACCTCCGAACAGAAGTCGGCGACTGACGAGGCCGGCTTCCCGCCAACGGCTGATCGTTTTCGTGGAGACGTTGAATTGGCGGCTCAGATCTTGAACCGTGTGGACCTGTTCGGCGATCTCTTCGACCGAAAGGTCCGCTAATTCACTGAGGTCTTCAATGAGCAGACGGAGATCATGCGCGAGATCCGCAGCGGCAATGTTGTGCCGACTGGATCGATCGCTTCGGTAGCCGGTGATGCGGAAGCAAACGAAATCGTATGCGTACTGTCGTCCCTCTTCATTCTCACCGAGAAGCGTCTCCGCTTCGGCGGCTTGTTGAATGAGTTTTGTCTTTTGGTTGAACCGCAGTTGGTCGCGGAGTTCTTTAATCTTCTCGTCGCGGTAGTTGTCATGCATCACGTCACTCTCCCAGCGCTATTGGCATTGACTGGCCAAACGTCCATGCGATCCCGGCGGATCGCCCAGTCCATTGCCCACGGTTGCCCGGGTTCACCCGCTCCTCCAGGTGATTTCTGTTTGGCCAAAGGGAACATCGCATCTGCGACAGACACCTTTGGTCACTCCGTCGACTCCGAGTCGAGCGGCTTGGATTTGAGTGAGATAACACCGGCACGGCTGCACCGGGTCGGCCCAAACTAGGAAGCGCATTTAAGTCGGCAGACCCGAAACGCTCCTCCATCGTGTTGACCCTCCAATCTCAATAGTCTTAGGACGACACTCTCCGCCCTCCGGTTCGCTGACCGCGCCGCATTCTTGGACGCGAGGCAGCGTTGACTCTTACAAGCCACTCCCTAGGAAATTTGGGGCCAAAACCGACCCAATTCGGGCTCGGAATCGCTCCGGTTAGCGTAAGTCATTGTCGCGGAAGCATTTATCGACCCAAAATGGCTCTCAATTTTGTGGAGGTGTCCATCACTCAGGTCTGAATTGAGCCGGAAATTTCACTCTTTTGCACAATCGGCAGTCGCGTTGTGCGACGAAAGCGCCAGCAAATTGACTCTGACGATCGTGAAAACTAGCGCGGCAATCGCCGAACATCGTCGCTGCGATTCGCAATCGGGGCACAATTCCGCTGAATCCGATCGTGGTCCGGGACGATCAACTTCGAAGCCGCGGGTTCTCAAATCTCGCGGGTGTCACACCACTCTCGGGCTCATTCATGGAATCCAGCAGCGACATTCGATCGGCATCGCATCCGCTAAATCGCCGTACGCTACTCGCAGGGTTGTTGGCTTTCGGCGGTACTGCGTCGACGTCGACTTTCGCTGCCGGGGACGAATTGGCGAGTGTCCGCAGTAAGCGTCATCCGCTTCTTCGTATTCGTATCGAGATGGATGTGAAGGGCAACGTGAATCTTGCGAGTAATCCGCTTGACGCGGAGTCTGAAAAGAAAGCGCTGCCGATAAGTTCCGTTGCGACCCTCGATTACGAGGAACGACCGCTCGCTCCACGCGATGCCGCCGAAATGTCAGAGGTTGTTGCAGGCCAACGCTACTATCACGAAGCAAAAAGTTCGAGCGTTCTCAACGAGACGAAGCTCGAAAAGTCGTTGCGGGAGCCACTGCGTCACGTCGTCGTGCATCGCGAGACGTTGCCCGAAACGCTCTTCAGCGAAGAAAACTATTTCACCCAAGACGAACTGGCTCTGCTCCGCTCGCCCGTTTCAAGTCTCGCCGTCGATCAACTCCTCCCCGAAGAATCGGTCGCGGTCGGTGACCGATACGAAATCAAACGCGAGGCGTTGAGTTCCGTGCTCAACCTGACCTCGGTCGATTCGGGTGCGGTCGAGAGTGAGGTCACCGAAGTGACGGCAAAGAGCATCCGCTTTGCTTTGGAAGGTGAATTTGAAGCCTCGATCGATGGTGTCTCGACGCGGATGCGTCTAATCGGCAAGCTGACGTTCGATCGACGCTATTCGACCTGCACATGGCTCGCGCTTGCCCTTCATGAGACCCGAGAAATCGGCAAGGCAGAACCTGGATTCGATATCGCCGCGACCATCCGTATGGTGCGTCGGCCGATGGAAAAGCCGGTGGCGCTGCCCGCCAAGGTCGCTACCGTGCCGTTCGGCACTCCCGTTCCGGATCGACGGTTGTTTGTCGAGCTCCAATGTCGGGAAATTCCCGTCGGCGCGATGATGCGTCGGAATTGGCGGAAGGTCCAGGACGTGCCTGGCACCGCCGTGATCCGTCGAATCGACCACGAGACGAACGTGGCTCAATGCAACCTCAGGTCCTTGGTTCGTCTGCCTGGGAAAGCAACCCTCTCGCTCGCAGAGTTTGAGGCGGATGTGCGGCGAACACTGGGAGACCAGTTGACTCAAATCATGCCGGGGGATGAACGCGTTACCGCCCAGGGGCTGAAAATGTTGCGCGTGGTCGCTGACGGGGAGTCCGGTGGGGTTCCATTGCGATGGATCATGCTGCACTTCTCGGATGACGCTGGCCGGCGTGTCCAGGCCACATTCACGATGTCGGCGGACCGAGCGAAACAATTCGGGGCCGATGACTTTCAATTGGCGGATTCGCTCCGGTTCTTGCCCCCCGAGCGAACTCCCGGTGAAACGCCATCGGAAAACGCCGAGGAGGTCGCGGGCCGTTTGCTCGAACCTGCGGCCCGCGTTGCCGGCAAGAAAGCCGGAAACTCAAGTCCGAGTGATTTAGACTAGTATTGCTGGGATGTCCCGACACCACTTCTGACCCAATCTTGATCATGACAACCGCCCGTTTCGGAATTGCTTTCGTCCTGACCTTCTTGGCCACCGCCACGCTGGCTCAGGATGCAGAGCGCAAGGATGCATCGACTCAACAGACGACGCAGTTTGCACCGGGGGTTGTCACGGTGATCCCGGCGGACCCCGACCCGGAAGAAACGTTCGACGGGCCGCTAACGCTTAAGTCGTTTTTGGATGCTCATCCGGAACTGCAGTGGAAGGCACCGGATTTCACCGACGGAGCGCCCAACTTTGATCCGCGAAGTCGCACCCTGGTCGAGATGGCGAAGCAGGTCGTGCTGCGACGTGAGATCTACTGCTTCGAGTTTTCGTTCAAACCACTGCGACACATCTACATCGATATTCCGGTTGCCAATGGCGATCTCCAGAGGAAGCTCGTGTGGTACATGGTGTACCGCGTTCGTTATCGCGGCGGCGATCTACGTCCTGCTGCCGACGAAGTCGGGGGTGCGAAGCTCTACCAACGGCTTGAGTCGGTCTCCTATGACTCTCGTCGCTTCTTTCCATTGGCCACGTTGAAAGACCAAGTCAGTGGCTCGCAGTATCTGGATCGAATTCTTCCCGCAGCACGCGAACGCATCGCACTCCGCGAGCAAATCACCGCTCCCCTGCATAACAGCGTTGAAATCTCTCGAATCGCGATCCCAAAATCGGCAGACGAGAATGCGCCGGGTGTTTGGGGCGTGCTGACTTGGACCGACGTCAATCCAAATATCGACTACCTGTCGGTCTACGTTTCCGGTTTGACCAACGCGTTTGAGCAAGATGGTGAAGGTGACGATGCACCGTATCGTCGCAAAGCCCTTCAACTCAACTTCTTTCGACCGGGTGACGCAACGGCTCAGACAGAAGATACGATTCGCTTCGGAGTCCCGGCGTTTCAGGATGAAGCCGAGCAGGGGTATGTCTTGAAGAAGTACGACATCGACGAGCGACTCGACTACCGCTGGCTCTTCCGCTCGTCCAAGTGACGCAAGCGATCACGTAGTGTTTCGGAGAGGCGCTCGACGGTATCGGCATGTTTCGGGTTGCTTGCCAGGTTCGCGAGTTCTCCTGGGTCGACCGCCATGTCGTAGAGTTCGCGCGTACCGTCGGTGTACTCCATGAAGTGCCAGTTCTTGGTACGCAGTGAGGTACCGCGATGAAACGAAAGCGCTGATTCTTTGACAGCTCGACCAGGGTCGCTGAGTACGGGAACAAGGCTCGTCCCCTGGACGTGGCTCGGTACGGGCGTCCGAGTCAATTCACACACCGTCGGGTAGAGATCCAGCAACTCCACGATCGAATCCGTGCGACCGGGATTGCCACCGGGAACGCGAATGATCAGGGGTACCCGGATGACTTCTTCATGCAGGTTTGACTTTTGCCAAAACCCGTGTTCGCCGAGATGGTAACCGTGATCGCTCGTGAAGATGACGGCGGTGTTATCGCGGTAGGGTGAATCGTCGAGCGCGGCCAGGACGCGTCCGACTTGGCGATCCATGAATGTGACGCTGGCATAGTACGCCGACCACATTCGTTTTTGATTCTCCGGAAAATGACCGATCGGATTGTTGTCGTTGCGGGTGCCTGCCTTTCCCGCCGCCGGAATGTCGCTCAGATCATCCGACCAGTTATCCGGCAACTCCATTCTGTCGATCGGGTAGCGCGCGAAGTCTTCCGGCGGCGCGACCATGGGGTAATGCGGACGGACAAATCCGACTCCCATAAAAAACGGTTTGTCGTGTTCTCGTTTGAGAATCTCAATCGCCTTGGTCGCGGACTTGTAGTCGGGTTGATCGGACCCATCGCCTTGTTGTTTGACAGAAACAAACATTCGGTTTTTCATCCGGGTCGACTCGCGATTCGCGAGATCGGTCGTGAATCGATTGAGATTCAAGCAAGCATATTCCCCGGGCGTGTGAGCTTCCTGTCCGGGAGAATTGAAACGTTCCGTCCAGCACTTTGGGTAGTCGATGCCGTCGGTCCCGGCAATGATGTCGCCCGGGACGCGCATGTGGAAGATCTTGCCGACACGAACGGTGTGCATCTCGTTCGCCTGCAGTTGCTCGCCAAGCGTCTGTCCCTTTTGGTCCTTGTATCGGCCGAACATCATCGAGGTACGTGACGGGCGACACGAGGTGCCTTGGCAGTAGGCTCGTTCAAAGACCATCCCCTGTTTCGCCAAACGATCAATATTCGGAGTTTGGCAGTGGGGGTCGCCGTAGCATCCAAGGACGCTGGCCTTAAGGTCATCCGAGATCAGCAGGATGACGTTTTGAATCCGCGTCGATCGTTCTTCAGCCGACAGGGCAAGAATCGGAAGCAACACGAACACTGTGAGCGACAAGCAGGCACGCATGGAAACGTCTCGCGAGGGGGATTGGATCGCCCGCGATTCTAATTGTTGTTCGGCTCTCGCGGTGCTTTAGCTGAGCTGAATCGCGCCTGGCGTCATGCTGGTTCCGCTGAGGGGAACATTGACTCGCGTCAACATTCGAATGCCGGGACTGGACTCAGGATTCTCCAGCAGCTCCTTTAGGGCTCCGATGCTGAGGGGTTCGGCAAAGAAATAGCCTTGTCCGAGATCGCATCCCCATTCGCGTAGCAGGTGGACTTGCTCGGAAGACTCGATTCCCTGGCAGACGATACTCGCGGTGAGATGGTGCGCGAGCTGAACGATCGCTTGAGTGATGATCGCGTGGCCTTGATCGGTCGTGATCGAAGCCGTGAATGTCCGATCGATTTTGACAGTTTCGATCGGGTAGGCATGAAAGCACGTCAGCGACGAGTTGCCTTTTCCAAAATCATCGATGTGAATTCCGACGCCGCCGTCGTGAAGTTCCCGCATGGTCTGCATCGCGCGTTCGCTGTGTCTCGTATCGCTGTGCTCGGCCATCTCAAGTTTCAGCATCCCGTTGAATCGCGTGCGTTCGACGATCTTTTGTAGGCGATCGATGAAGAACGGGTCACAGAGTTGCCGACGTGAAACGTTGACGCCGAGGTAAGCGTTTCGTTTCTCGTCTCCGAGTGGTTCCGTCATCGCGCTGAACTCTCGCATCGAGCGTTCCAGAACCCATTCACCGAATTGACTGATCAAACCGATCTCTTCCGTGATCGGAACGAACTCACTTGGTGGGATGTACTTGCCGTTGTTCGCTCGCCAACGAGTGAGGACTTCGACGCCCTGGATGCGGCCGGATTGCAGGTTGACGATCGGCTGATAGCGAAGTTCGAACTTTTCATTCGTCAGCGCGACGCGCAGTTCGGCTTCGAGTTCATGTCGCGCGACCACGGCGTCGTGCATCGTTCGGTCGAAGATTGCGATTTGGCCCTTGCCGGAGTTTTTCGCTTGGTACATCGCGGTATCGGCGTTGCGGAGTGCATCGTGGGCATCCCGAATCGAATCATCGATGAATGCGACGCCGACACTGGTTCCCACTGTCACCAGTCGATCACCAATCTGGAATGGTTCGCAAATTCGCTTCACGATTCGTCGAGCCACGAGCAACGCGTCGTCGCGTTTGTCGAGACGCTCGAGCAGGACCACGAATTCGTCTCCGCCCAACCGAACCGTTTCGTCACCGGCGTCTTCCGGCTTTTCCTCGCTGCAACGGGAGGCGGTGTCATGATCGCGTACGCATTCACAGAGCCGCTGGGCGACTTGATTCAACAAGTCATCGCCTGCTTCATGGCCAAGACTGTCATTGATGATTTTAAAGTTGTCGAGGTCCAAAAAGAGGATCGCATCGTGGCTGCGACGTTTGGGGCCCTGGTTGGCAAGCAATTGCTCCAAACGGTTCAACAGAAAGGGTCTGTTAGGTAATCGTGTCAGCGCGTCTCGGTGCGCCATTTCACGCAACTCGCTTTCCGCCTTGCGACGTAAGTTGACTTCGTTCTTCAGCGTGAGCAGTTTTTCATCTTGGAGCTTAGCGAGACGTGACTTCTCGCTGAGTGCCAATGCGAGCTGCCGGGCCTCATCCTGCGCGAACGGTTTGCGAAGCAAGAGCAGGCGGTCGGTGTAGCCCAATCGTGCGAGCACCTCGTCCCAGGTGTGGTCGCTATAGGCGGTGCAGATCACGACCTGCAGGTTGGGGTCGATACGCCAAAGTCGCTCAATCGTTTCCAGGCCGTCCATACCCTTTGGCATCCGCATGTCGACGAAGGCGACTTTAAATCCATTGCCCTCATCAACGGAGCGTTGCAGGGCATGCACTCCTTCTTCGCCGCTGTAGGCGTGTGTCACGGAGAATGTGATTTCCGATTTGTGTCGCGGGTTTGGCTCATGATCGTCGTCGGCCAAAAACTGCGCTTCGAATTCGTCCAGTTCCTCTTCTTCACGGCGATCGGAGGTGAAGATTCGAGAGAACGTTTCGTGGATTTCGGCCTGATCATCGACGATCAGGATTTTTCGTTCATTGTCAGACATCAGGAACGACTCTCCGAAGTTGTGGCCGACGAAGCGTAGTCCGCTTCTTGCATCGACTCGTCGGTGGGTAGCGTGATGACGAAGGTGGCCCCGAGCTGCGGCCCCTCGCTGAGTGCGCGAATCGAGCCTCCGATGCGCCGCAGTGCGATCGCGCAGAAATGGAGACCCAAACCGCTTCCGGATTCACGGGTGGTAAAGTGGGCGTCGAAGACGCGTTCGAGTGTGGCCGAGTCCATTCCGCAGCCGTTGTCGCGAAATTGGATTTCAATTTCTTGACCCTTGATGCGCCAACGGATCTCAAGCTTCGAGCGTTGCGGTTTAACTCCACGCATCGCGTTGCGAGCGTTGCCGATCAGATTGATCATGATCTGCAGCAACAACAATTGATCGGTGAGGGCTTTCGCGTCGGAATCGCCGTCCAGTTCCACTCGGATTCGGTCTTGGTCGAGTCGGGCTTGGCAGCACCGCACCGCTTCTTCGATGAGCGGTTTGATCAACACATCGACCGGCTTTGGTGATTGCTGGGCGTGGCGTTTCTGATCGCGAATCACTTGATGAATGTGTTGCACATTGCTGTAGAGGGTTTCAAGCAGCAGCGCAAGTTCATCTCGATCGTTCCCCAGCGATTCGCTCAAGCGATGCAGGTAACCTGGTGTCGCCTTTTGGAAGGCTTCGTCAATTTCGTCACGATTGAGCCGTTCCGCTAACTTGTTCAGCGGTTGAATCCGAAGGCCTTCGACACGGTTGGTCGCGGTCTCGAGCAAGCTGTTGACGTTTGTCAGGACATTTCCGACGTTGTGAATCACGGTGTCGGCGACGAGACTCATTCCGGCGGCGTGAGAGGAATCGGACATTCGACGCTGGGCGTCCGCCAAACGACCCTTCATTCGGTCAAAGGCTTTAGCGAGTTGGCCGATCTCATCCCGTCCGGTATCTCCCAGGGCGGGTGTCGAATCGCCGGCGAGGATTCCCGTTTGAGCAATCCGATCGGTGTGCTCACGAATCGCCTCGATGCGGCCGATCACAATCCATTGCAGCAGCAACAGCAGCATGACCAACGAAGCGAGTGAACCGCAGAGCGAAAGATACCGAGCGATGCCGTTGGTCACGGAACTCCGCATGATGACTTCGCGAGGGACTTCGATCGTTAGCTCGCAGTGGCTCCCGCCTAGACTTCGCAAAGGAGCTCGAACGAGTAGTTCCGAAGCGGACCGATCATCGATTTCCGGCACCGATCGTGCACTGTCAACCAGATCGAGTCCGAAGTGAATGCTTGTGCGTTGTTGGAGGTCCGCGATCAGTCGATCATCGAAGCGACGAATCACGACGTAGCGCGCCTCGTCGTCGGTCGTCTCAAGCGGAGCGGATGCGAAGAGAAAGGCCTGTCCGTTTACACCGGCGATCCCACGATCCCGACCGTCCTGCTCGCCCTGAAGGCTCGTGTGAAGAATGTCAATGAGCTCTTCGGGAAGGGCCGGGTTCTCGGTTAGCGACCGATAGTCGCCATTACTTCGCCAGATTCCGGCGTGATTGACGTGTTCGCGTACCGGCAATTTGGGAAGCTCCTCGAACTCGCCTTGGCCCAGGAACGCGCGGAGAATGTCGCGATCCCGTTCGGCCGTTTTGGCGATTGAATCCACTTCCGAGCGAATCGCTGAAATGACCCGCGCGGTATCTTTGACGGCGGAGGCTCGTTCCAGATTGGCAAACTCAGGAACGATGACGGTTTGACGGACAAACTCGTCGACGATGGTGAAGACCGCCAGCATCAGCGCAAGCGATAACACGAGTTTGCTGCGCAGCGATGTCGAGTGGCTCTCACGATCACGAGCCCCATTCCGCCGTTCCGATCGGCTCGGCCGTGGTGTCGATTCCGCATTTTGCGGAATTTGCGGTTGGGGACGCGAAGGCATTCTGAAACGGAGCGAACAGGAGACGGGCGAAACATCGAACCCTAGGTCTCGCATCCGGGTGTCCCGCTCCGCTCGGGCGACGAAGCCGAATCCACTCCCGCTACAGAGCCGGAAAAGAACCGGTTTTGCGGCTTACTCTGTTTCTGCTTTCAGCGCCGAATAGAATCGTCGCGCCTCAACGTGGTAGATGAGCCCCTGCCATTCTGCGGCCCTTCGTTCGGGGATCAAATCGGAAAAGATGAGCGGTGGGCTATAGAGCGCGTGCAACAAAGCGCTGACCAATTTCGCCGGTGCGTCATGTCGAGCCGCCAAGAATGCGGTGGTGGCGACCGTCGGTAGTCCGCGCGATGGAATCTCTTCCGTGTTGTAATCGGCGCGGGTCAATGTGATGGGACGTAGCGTTGGATGCTGTTCCGAAATGGAGATGCTTTCCGGAATCGGCATCAATTTCCAGTTGGAATTGAGCAGGTCGTTGATGAGGGAGCTTCGCCGGCCGATGCAAATCAGAGCGATGTCGGGGGCGTCTGGATCAGAGAGCTTGTCCCAGTCCATCACGCGTCGAGGTGTTGTTTCCGGGGGGACGCCGAGGGTGTCGAGGACCATCTCTGCCGTTTGTCGGGACCCACTCTCGGTCGGGCCGACAGCGACCGACAGACCGCTCCAAGTATCCGCCAACGAACCCTCGGTGTTGTCGCGTTGAGTTGCACGAGTCCAAGCCTCGCTCTCGTGTCGAATCAGCAGGTGGACAGCTTCATAGAACAGGGGCGCGATCACACAGAGTTGGTCGCCCTGAATTGCCGAAGCCTGCATGGGAGCGACGATGACTTCGCGGCTCTTCAATCGTCTTTGGTTATGAATCGATCCGCCGCTGGGCAGAACTTCCGTTGTGACCGCATGCTCCGCAGAAATTCGTTCGGCGAGCGATTTAGAAATATCGTTGTAGATACCTTGCTTAAGGCCGCCCGAGAATTTCACGCGATCCGGCATCGCTTGTTCGTGCTGTCGCCAGAGAATCGTCGCGCCAACGATGAGAAATGGCATCAGCGCGAACAACAGCAACACGCCAGCTTGGAATCGACGGTGGCTCGCCGTGGCACGGACGACTTTGCGACCGATCAACGCGCCAACTAACGGAACGCCGGTGACCCATTCCCAAGTCTTCGCCATCGGGCCTCGAGCCCGCGCCTGGATGGGGCGTCCTTCGAGATAGGCGTCGAGGTCTTCGGCAAGTGCCTCTGCCGATCTGTATCGTTTGCCGGGAGTTTTCTCCAAGCACTTTGCGACGATCGTTTCTAAATCGGTCGGGACTCCAGCGCGAATCGATCGCATCGATGGCGCGGGTTCGTGGACGACCTGAATAAGCGTGTCGACGACCGAGTCACCGACCAAAGGTGGTCGACCCGTGACGCACGCGAACAGAATCGCGCCGAGAGAATAAACGTCACTCTGCCGCGTCGCTCGGTCACTGTGTCCACCGGCTTGCTCGGGAGCCATGTAGTTGGGCGTGCCGACGGCCGCTCCGCTGCCGGTCACGCTGCTGTCCGAGTCAAGGTTCTTGGCGAGGCCGAAATCGGTGATATGCACTTGATCGGCTTCATCGATCAAGACATTCGCCGGTTTGATGTCTCGGTGCAGCACATCGTTTTGGTGTGCGTGTTCGATTGCCAAAGCGACGTCGCGGACGTAACGCGCGGCATGGTCGAACGGCATCGCTTCTTCTTCGTTGATTCGATGTTGAAGGTCGGTCCCTTCGATCAACGCCATCGAAAAAAAGTGGTGGCCGCCGCGGTTGCCGAACTGGAAGACAGGAACGATGCCGGGGTGGCGAAGACTCGCTGCTGCTTGGGCTTCGGTGTAAAAGCGCCGAACGTCATTCTCGCAAGCGAGCATCTCGCCGCGAATCATTTTTACCGCGACGGTCCGATCAAGCATCCGCTGGGTTGCCCTGTAGACCACTCCCATTCCGCCGCGTCCGACGATTTCAAGCAACTCATAGTCGCCCAAGTCGTAGGGAAGCCGCGGACCGGTGTCGTCTTTGGGCCGGTTGGCTTCGGGCAGTGTCGCGGCAGGGTTACCCGGGTCTCCGTTGGGATCGACGATCATGACGTCGATCGTGTCCGCATCCAGGTCGGTTGGACGAGCGACGACTTCGACTTCCTCGGGCTCACGACGCAAATTGATTGCATCGGCCGTGTCCATCAATGCTTGGAGCTCGTCGGCGATTTCGGGAAACTGGGCCAGAAACTCCGCTCGCGAACCGAACGTCCCTTCGTCGACTGAACGTAGGTACGCCGCAAAGGCTTCGTCGAGTGGATCTTCGGCTTCGTCCGACATGAAACCTTAGCGGTCAAAACGGCTGGAGAGGTCTTCGAATTTGTTGGGCTGAAAGTCGGTGCCACGAGGGGCGCGCCGGTCAGCTTGTGGGACACGTCTATCGGGCCGGTGAGTCACTATAGCCACGGGTTATTCTTGGGATCGACGATCGTTCGTAGCTTTTTGAGTCCCCGTTTGAGCAGCCCGGCGACGGCGGTGTCGGATTTGCCCATCCGCTCGACGATCTCGGCGAGTGGTAATCCTTCCATGTATCGGAGTCGGATCGCCTCGGCCTGGGTTTCCGGCAGTTGATGGAGCGCCTCCAGCAGCGCCATGGCGGCTTCGGTTCGAATCACAACGCCCGAGGGGCTGGTCGTGCTGCCCGGTAGCTGCGAAATCCATGGCGATCCGGCCGAATCATCAGCGGCTCGTCCGTTGGCATTGACCTCTCGTTTGATCGAGCGCTTTTGAGTCATCACATGCCGGGTGACGGCAGTGGCAACATTATTCTTCAGCATGCCCTTGAGCCAGGCGGCGAATTCAGCGGGTGAGCTACCGCGAAATGATCCGAGGTCCCGTTTTGCTTCCAAGAAGGTGACTTGAACGATGTCGCAGGGGTCGACGCGTTGGCGCAGCGGCTCCGAAAGATTGCGATGCGCGAGCATGAGCAGATAGCCGCGATAGCGTTCCAAAAGACTTCCGAGGGCGGAGTTGTCTCCGTCCTTCGATGCGACTACCAACTGAGTCGTCGACATGTCGCCATCAGATGTCATCAAATCATCAACCAAAGGAACTCGTCGGCATCTTTCGAAGTCACTTCCTAGAAATCGACCTCAAACTGGTTCCACGATACAATTCGTGCAAGGTTCAGAGGTACTCAGTCTATCCAAAAAACCCGTTCTCAACGCGGAAATCGTTGGGATCGCCGCGACCGGCCCCCTTTCCGCGAACTTTTTAGCGATCACCGGAGGAGCTTCGAGATGCACGCAACCAGCCGCTCATGGATTTTAAAAGCGGCCACACTCATGGTTTTGGGGGTGGCAATCGGTTGTGGCGGTCCCGATTCTGACAACAGTACCGCTGGGTCAGGCGAGGCGACTTCAGGTGGCGATGCCGCCGCAGGAAGTTCGATGTCGCTGCCCGATGAGGACGAACCGGCCGTCGGCTCCGGTTCAAAACCGTCCGGTTCGGGAACCATCGAGTTGCCCGATGAATTACCACCTGCCGGTGAAACTCAGCCGAGCAGCGCCGCAGAAGGTGGCAGCTTTGAATTGCCGGACATCGATCAATCGTCGGAATCCAAGGGGGCCGTCGAACTCAAGTATGCCACTTGGAGCGATATCTCTCAGCGGGCCCGATCGACCGGGAAAATCACCGTGGTCGATCTCTGGTCCACAATGTGTGCTCCTTGCATCAAGGAGTTTCCGGGGCTCGTTCAGTTGGACAAGACGATAGGCGAAAAAGTGACCTGCATCGGTGTGGACGTCGATTTCGACGGACGCAAGAAATATCCACCGGAGTCCTATGAGACGAAGGTGCAGGCGTTCCTCACCTCCGTCGACGCCAGGTTCGAGAACTACATTTGTCAGACACCAAGCGATGATGTCTTTCAGGAAGCGGGACTGCCTTCGATTCCGGCCGTTCTCGTCTTCAATGCCGAGGGTGAATTAGTCAAGCAATTCATCGATGCAGGTGACACACTGGGTTTCACCTACGAAAAAGACGTCATCCCGTTGGTCCATTCGATTCTTTAATTCACTCGAGTCGCTTCCGCTCGAGGTAGTCATCGATGACGCGGCCCAATGTTGGCAGCGGAATCGACCCGGACGACAAGACGACATCGTGGAATTCGCGAACATCAAATCGCGTCTGCAATACTGCTTCAACGCGTCGCCGTTGTTCGCTGATGTACAGCTCACCGACCTTGTAGGAAAGTGCCTGGCCGGGCCATCCGATGTAACGATCGATTTCGGCAGTGATGTTGTGTTCCGAGAGCGCCGTGTTTTCTCGCATGTATTTGATCGCGCGTTCACGAGACCAGCCAAGTGCATGCATGCCCGTATCGACCACCAGACGACTCGCTCGCCACGCTTCCATGCTGAGCTGGCCGAACCGTTGATAGGGGTCTTTGTAGATCCCCAGGTCGGTACCAAGCTTTTCACTGTAGAGCGCCCAACCTTCGATGAAGGCACCGAAACTACTTTGTTTGCGGATCGGATGTAGACCCTCGAGTTCGGCTTGTAATGCCAATTGCAGGTGATGTCCTGGGACGGCTTCATGAAGTGAAAGCGATTCCAGCGCATACAGCGGTCGCGCCGACAGGTTGTACGTGTTGATGTAGTAGAAACCTCCGCGTGAACCATCGGTCGCGGGTGGCCAGTAGTAAGCCGAGGTCGTTTGCGGCGCGACATAGTCCGGGATCACGCGAATGCCGTAGGGGGTCCGTGGCAGCTTTCCAAACAGTGTCGGCAACTGCCCATCGATCCGTTTGCAGATGTACGCGACTTCGCGCAGTAGTTCTTCAGGCGTCTTCGCGTAGAACTGTTCGCTGGTGCGGAGGTGTTTGAGGAATGCGGGGAGGTCGCCTTCGAATTGAACTTCCTCGCGAATCGCTTCCATCTCTTTTCGGATTCTGGCGTTCTCCGTGATTCCCGTTTGGTGAAGCTCTTCAGGGGTGAATTCGAGCGTCGTGAATTTTCCGATTTGTGCCTGGTAAAACGCTTGTCCGTTCGGAAGAACGCGTGCGGCGATGCTGCCGCGACAGGCTGGTACGTAGGTGTCGCGCAAGAAGTCTGCGAAACGTTTGTACGTCGGAATCACGCTGGTTCTGATCGCCTCGACCACTCGTGGGCGAATGGTGTCCCACTGACCGGGTTTCAGTTTCCCGATCGATTCGTCGGGAAGGTCCGTCAAGAAAAGCGACTGCTCGGGATCATCGAGTACCTGTGCCTGTGCTTGTGAAGCGCTCTCGCGCATGATGATCGCCGGCTGCACAAAACCCTTCTTGATACCCCGCTTCATCAAGGCGATTTGTTCGTCGGTGTATCGCGAGAAGTCGTGAAGTCTTGCGATGTAATTCTCGAAGCCTTCGGGACTATCCGGGTTCATCAACCGGGGCAATTCGGGAAAGCTGATGTGGAAGCCTTCGCGGTTGTTGATCGGCATGAGATGGAGGTTGAGTCGATAGTCTTCCCGCGCGCGGCGGAGACGGCGACCGACCATGTCGTGATCAATCTGGTCCTCTGGCGAAAGCGAACTCGGCGAGATCAACGCGAGTTCCGTCAAAAATGCGGCGCGTGCCTGATCGCGACGTTCCATCGCGTCGAATGTGTCGCTGGCGAGTCGGTCTTGGCCCCGTGGATCACCCACATCGGTCGCCAGGAGTGGAGACTCGGTCAATTCAAAGTCCCAGACCCGATCCATCAATGAACGCAGGTTCGGATCTGTCGGCCGCGTGACCGTGCTGTCTTGAGAGTGTGCGCTGGTCGCGCTGAGAACAAACGTCGCGCTGAGAACAAATATTGAGAACAAAAGGGCCGACGAAGCGAGGACGCGCCGCAGGAACAACTTGGCGAATGGCATGGCGAGGGTTCCGGGAAGTGAGGTGTAGGCGAACCCGAGATGATTCACCGGTGTCCGCCCTCCGTCGGACATGTTAGTCGTAGAGTGGTCACAGTCGTAGCCACGAACGAGGTGAGGGAGCGAGATCGATCGCTGTGTCAGATTCCAAGACAAACGACTCGTCGCCTTCGCAACCGGAAAGTTCAGGATTCGTTTCCGGCTTGTTCCTTGCTGCGGTGGGCACGTTGTTGTTTGCGCTCAAGTCGATCTTCATCAAGCTCGCTTTCGATCTCGGCGCGAGCCCGACGCTCCTGCTGACCTTGCGGATGTTGCTCGCCTTGCCGTTTTACGCTTTTGTGCTTTGGCGACTTTGGCCGATTGAGGTGGACGGAAAACCGATGGACCGAGGGCTCCTCATCCGCGCGCTCGGATTGGGATTTCTCGGTTACTATCTGGCGTCCTATCTCGATCTTTGCGGTCTGGCCTACGTCTCGGCTCAGATGGAGCGTCTTACGCTTTTCGTTTATCCAGCGATCATCGCGATTCTCGCGGCCATGTTCTTGGGTGAACGGTTGACGGTGCGAATCGTCGTTGCGATTGCGTTGTGTTGGTCGGGCGTGTTCGTGATGTACTGGCGCGAACGCGAATGGATCACCGGAAGCAACGTCGGGCTCGGAGTCGCGCTCGTCGCGGGGGCCGCGCTGAGCTATTCGTTCTACGTGCTATTCGCCAAGCCGACGATGTTGAAAATGGGCAGTCGGCAATTCACAAGTCTTGCCATGATCGGCTCGACCGTTTTCGTCATGATTCACTTTTCGCTCACCCGAAATCCGAGCGAGTTGATTCAGGCACCCGCTGGGGTTTACTTGATCGGTTTGGTGCTCGCTTTCGTGTGCACCGTGATCCCGAGTTTCATGATCAGCGAAGCGATCGTTCGCATCGGCGCCACACGAACTTCGGTCATCGGGTCGGTCGGGCCCGTGCTCACGATGATCCTTGCGATCTTCGTTCTCGGCGAGCCGTCTTCGGTGCAGCACTTCGCCGGCATGGCGATGGCGGCGATCGGTGTCAGTCTGGTGGCGAAGAAATGACGGAGGCTTCATCGAGGTTCAGCTGTCCCGCGCGTCCGGCGGCCCACTGGAGAAGACCTTGCAATCGCTGTTTTCCTCGGGCGTAGTACGTTTCGTCGAGCCCACTGAGGTGCGATTGTGCGGCTTCTTGAAATGCAGCCTGAGACTCGGGCGCGGGGCTGATTTGCCACAACTGGTAAAGCTCTTCCGCCACGGCGGCTCCAATCTCTTGGTGCATCGCGATGGTCGGATGGATGTGGTCCACGAACCGAGCCGGATCAGGGATTCCGTCGGGCAATGGTTGTCCGCCAAGGTTGGCTTGGTCAAACATTGCGTCCAGGTCGACGAGCGCCGTTTCGGTTTCCGCCGCAACCAATTGCACCGTTTCGACGATGGCAGTGGTCGCGCGGAGCGGACAGACATCGTGATCACGGGCTGCGATCAAGTGGCCGCGAGCATCGGTGGTCCGACCTTCGCTCAATCGAAGTCGCCCCGCAACAAAATGTGCGCCGGCATGATGCGGGTCCAGTTTTAAACATGCCAAGCAGGCACGCATCCTTTGGCTGGTTTGGGCGTCAGGGTCGAGGGCCGTTGCCCAATGCCTGTCGAATGATTCCTGGCCAGAGGGTTCCAAGGATGTGGTCGCGACTTTGAAGGGTGCCGTGTCCACGACTTCGCCGACCGGCTGGCAGAGCAGCAGCGGAACCTTCGCTTCATCGCAAGCAGCGACCATCCGTCTCAGATTGTTCTCGAAGTGTACGACGACCGAGTCTCGCCACTCTTGGTCGCGGACGTAGAGGTTCATTCCTGCGGGTTCATCGAGCCGCGTTCGGACTTCGGAGGAGAGCGGTTGCTTGGGAGTCTGTCGGATCGAGCGTGTCAGAGTTTGCAGCAGCCGCGAACGTTGGACGATCCCATCGACGAGCGGTCTGCGCGGTCGCATTGTTTGATAGCTTCGTTCTTCCAGATATTCGTTGTGTCCGGTGTAGAGGATGATTGCATCGGGCTGGTAGCGAAGGACTTCGTGCAGCAGGATCGCCAACCGATAACTCGCATACGACACGCCTCCACAGTTGATGACTTCATAACGGTGTTCCGGGTCGGCGGTCTGAAGTCGGAATTCGAGCCACGTCGAGAATGCCGTCTCCGTTTCATAGGGTCTTCCTTGAACCGTCGAGCCGCCGAGGACGAACACGCGCCGGCCTTGTTCTGGTTTTTGCAGACGGAACTGGGCCGGTCGAAAGAACTCCAATCGCGCTGGATCCACTTGGTAGTGGGAATCAGACGGGCGAAAGAGTGGGCTGACCTTGGCGGTGTCGAAGATCGGATCATGCTCGAGAGGGCGGGGTGGTGTTCCGAACCACCGCAGCGAGAGTTCTGCTGCGAGGATGGGTGCCAGTCCCAAGACAACGGCGAGCACGCGAAACAGTCGTATCCGGGATGGTGACGCCTTTCTGGCAGCGTTATTTTCGCGGCGGGACACCGAGCGATCGCGACGGGACACAGAACAACAGTTGATGAGCGGAATGAATCAGAGGATCTACCTCATAGGATATCGCGGGACGGGTAAGACTTCCGTTGCCAAAATCCTTGCGGACCTTCTCGCAGCTCCTTGTGTGGACTTGGATCGCGTGATCGAGACGTCGGCCGCCCAGTCGATTCGACAGATCTTTGAGGTCGGCGGCGAGCCGGCGTTTCGAGACTGGGAATCGAAGTGCCTGGAGGAGGTGATCCGGAACCACGAAGTCGGGGTCGTCGCGCTCGGCGGGGGAACGATTTTGAGGGAATCCAATCGTGACCGGATTCGAGCCACCGGGGCATGCATTTGGCTCACGGCAGACGTGAAAACGCTCGCCTCGCGGATTCAATCGGATGCCGACTCGGCGCAAACTCGGCCGGCGTTGACCGATTTGTCGTTCGAGCAAGAGATCGCATCCGTGATGGCAAAGCGGGAGCCCCTGTATCGTCAATCAGCGGATCACGTTGTCTCGACCGAGGACAAGTTGCCTCCACAGATTGCCGGAGAGATTTTGGAGTGGTACCGTCAGGGAAAGATCGCTGAAGAGAAACCGCCGGCCACGGACTAAAAACGCCCTTTTGCCCGGATCGCGGGACACGTTACGCTTGTCGACCGCTGAGTTTTTGCGATCAAAGAGTTGATGGGTCTTGCGACGTTTTGAAAGGATGCTCCTGTGTTTATCGCCGCCTCCACCGAATGCTGTCCCGACTTGGAACTGGCTGATGCAATCGAATTGCTATCAGACCTAGAGTTCACGGCGCTGGAAATCGCGCTCCACGAGTCAGGGAATGTGAAACCATCCGAGTTGTTGGAGGATTTGGATCGCAGCATCCAATTGCTCCGCCACACGCACCGGCTGGATATCTCGGGCTACAGCGTCCAGCTAGCCTCGACCGGCGACCAGCACTACGAAGACTTCGCGAAGTTGAGTTGGCTGGCCAAGACGACCAAGGTGGTCACGATGACGGTCCCGTCCGCCGAGCAGGGAACTCCATTCAATGAAGAAGTGGAGCATTTGCGACGGCTGGTCGAGATCGGTGAGGCCGAGGGAATTCGAGTCGCCGTCCGCAGTCAGTTGGGATGTTTGAGTGAAGACCCCGACACACTGATGGTTCTGTGCAATAACGTTGATGGTCTCGGGATCACGCTCGATCCCAGCGTTTACATCACGGGTTCTGCTCGCGGAAAGAACCTCGAGAACATTTTGAAGTTCGTGTGCGATGTGCACCTGCGAGATTCCCGCCCCGACGCATTCCAGGTCAGCGTCGGCCAAGGCGAAGTCGACTACGGGAAATTGATCACGCAGCTCGAGCGTGACAAATACGACCGATCGCTCACGGTCCACATGGGGCCGATGGAAGGTCTCGATCACCGAGTGGAATTGCGGAAGCTTCGGCGGTTGCTCGAAACGCTGGTTTGATTCTCGGTTCGCTCTGAGTCTCGGTCTTTCGATTGCAGGGACGTCTGGCGAGCGGTCGCCCGACGCTTGGCCCGCATCGACAACACCCCTACAATTCTTGGCTTCGCACACGAAGCGGCGATCCGAGGTTCGGACCGCCCCCGAATTCCAACGAGGAACTACCCATGGCTTCTGATGCCGTGCACGAATTTACCGACGAGAACTTTGACGCCGAGGTGCTGTCCGCTGACGGTGCTGTGCTGGTCGATTTCTGGGCGCCATGGTGCGGGCCCTGCCGCGCGATCGCACCGATGATTGATGAACTGGCTGCCGAAAATGACGCCGCGAAGATCGGCAAGCTCAACATCGATGACGCTCCGGGCGTGGCTCAGAAATACGGCATCACCGGAATTCCGACGCTGCTGGTCTTCAAAAATGGTGAAGTCGAGCACAGTTTTCGTGGCGGCAACACCACAAAGGTTGCATTGCAGGAAGCGATCGACGCCGCTTCGGCTGGCTGAGTCGCTTCCGTAAGCAGGCCTTCTCTCACGCCGGTATCCGCCCGCCGATGATGCATCGCGGGTGTTTCGAGGAGTGGCACGCGGGGCCGCTCAATTAGTCGATCCCCGTCCCGCTCACCCATAGCGCACCGAATCATGCTGCAGTATTTGCGCCTGCTCGAAGAGATTCTCGAGTCCGGGTCCGACCGAAACGATCGAACCGGTGTCGGCACCCGTGGCCTTTTCGGGCGGCAAATGCGATTCGACTTGAGTGAGGGTTTTCCACTGCTCACGACGAAGCGGCTTCATGTCCGCTCGATCCTCTACGAGTTGCTTTGGTTTCTCCGTGGCGAAACCAACATCAGTTGGCTGAAAGAGCACGGCGTCGGCATTTGGGATGAATGGGCGGACGAAAACGGCGAACTCGGTCCTGTTTATGGGCACCAGTGGCGATCGTGGGCCACGCCCGATGGCGAGACGATCGATCAGATTGCGTGGGTGGAAAACGAGATTCGCACCAATCCGGAATCACGCCGGTTGATCGTTTCGGCTTGGAATGTGAGCGATATCGAATCGATGGCCCTGCCGCCGTGCCACACCCTGTTCCAGTTTTACGTGGCCGACGGAAGGCTTTCTTGTCAGTTGTATCAGCGCAGTGCCGACATCTTTCTGGGCGTCCCGTTCAACATCGCCAGCTATGCGGCGCTGACCATGATGATGGCTCGAGTGACGGGGCTCGAACCCGGTCACTTCGTTCATTCCTTCGGCGATGTGCATCTCTACCGAAATCACTTCGAGCAGGCACGGATACAACTTTCTCGCGAACCAAAACCATTGCCGCGTCTCCTGATTCATTCGACGCCGGAAAGTATCGACGGGTTTGCGTACGAGGATTTTGAAATCATCGACTACTCGCCCCACCCTCACATCAAGGCCCCGGTTGCGGTTTGAGTCGGCAGCTTTGAGGGTGTTTTGGCTCGGATGCTTGTGGTTACGGAACGAAATGGGGGTTCAGCGTGAGTTCGCCACAGATTTCCGCGGTGGTGGCGGTGACGCCCAACGGTGTGATCGGACGCGACGGTGACATGCCCTGGCGACTGAGTGGTGACTTGCGGCGGTTTAAGTCGCTGACGATGGGCGGTGTCTTGCTGATGGGGCGAAAAACGTTCGAATCGATCGGGCGTCCGCTGCCGGGACGTCGGACCATCGTGGTCACGCGTCAGTCCGATTGGCGATCCGAGGGTGTGGATGTCGCCCACAGTCCGGAGGAGGCTGTCGCGGCCATCGACCAACAGCGGGGGTTTGTCGTTGGAGGAGCGGAGATTTATCACGCTTTGCTACCAAAGTGCGATGTGATTTATTTGACGCGAGTTTGGTCGTCGGTTGCCGGAGATACTCGGCTGGAGATGGACTGGGGGGAGTTTGAGGTGCGGGAACAGAGGCGGATTCCGGCTGGTCCGAGGGATGATGTTCCGACCGAGTTCGTTATCTTGCGACGTCGCAAGTGAAGGCGGGCAAAAATCCTGTTTTTGGCAAGGAATTGGCCATTGAGCAAAAAGGGGACCGTTCGCTATAGTCCGGGATTCTTGGCCAGCACTTTTTGCGTATTTCGGCACCTCCCGAGACCGGCGGAATTCGATCCGCCCCGCTGAGCCTGTGAAGTCCCCCGATCGATGATTTTGTAGGAGCATCGCCATGCCCCGTTTGTTGGGCGTTGATATCCCGAACGACAAGCAGATCCAGTACTCGCTGACGTACCTTTACGGCGTCGGCTTGCACACCGCCCGCGAAACCTGCGACAAGCTGGGTATCGATCCGAAGCGCGCTGCGAGCGAGATCGGAGAGAACGAACTCGGTCAAATCGCGGCCTTGCTCGAGCGCGACTACACCGTCGAGGGTCCGCTGCGTCGTCAGACCACTCAGAACATTAGCCGTCTCCGCGAGATCAAATCGTACCGCGGCATGCGGCACCGTATGGGTCTGCCGGTACGCGGCCAGCGCACCAAGACCAATTCGCGGACTCGCAAGGGTCCCAAAAAGACGGTTGCGGGCAAGAAGGGCGTCAAGGATCTCCGCTAAGCGAGAGTTGCTGACAAGTTTTCCACGCCGGCAAAGTCCGGCATCATCCAAATCAGTTCAAGCGTTAGGACTTTGCTGTGGCAAAGACAAACAAGAAGAAACGTGTTCGTCGCAACGTGACCAACGGTGTTGCTCACATTCACGCGACCTTTAACAACACGACCGTGACGATCACCGATATCAAGGGCGATACCCTTTGTTGGGCGAGCGCCGGAACCAGTGGTTTCAAAGGCAGTCGTAAGAGCACTCCCTTCGCCGGCCAGTGTGCCGCTCAACAGGCCGCCGAAAAGGCGACCAAGTTTGGCATGCGTGACGTCGAGGTCCGGGTCAAGGGTCCGGGCTCGGGTCGTGAGAGTGCCATCACCGCGCTTCAGTCGGCAGGCCTCAAGGTCAAGCTGATCGAAGACGTCACCCCCATCCCGCACAACGGATGCCGACCGCGAAAGAAACGTCGCGTCTAGGTTCTTCGTTGGAGGTCGTCGGCTCCGCGACCACCTTGCAAACCCACGTGTGATCGACCGTGGGTTTTGCCCTGTCAGTTTTGACTCCCGATCCAAAGGTTCTCAACGATGCATATCCGTTGGCGTGGCATGGAACTTCCGAGCACATTGGAAGTCGACCGCGAATCGCTATCTCAAACCTACGGCAAATTCTCCGCCGAGCCGTTTGAGCGTGGGTTCGGTACAAGTGTCGGAAACAGCCTCCGCCGTGTACTGCTCAGCAGCTTGATGGGCAGCGCGGTGACGCAGATCAAGATTCGTGGTGCACAGCACGAGTTCACCAACATCCCGGGCGTTCTCGAAGACGTCACCGAGATCGTTTTGAACGTGAAGAGCCTCGTCGTCCGCAACCACAGCGAAGCGACTCGAGTGATCACGATCGAGACGGATAAGGCGGGTGAGATTCGCGCCGGTGACATCCAGGCCGATTCCGATGTCGAGATCGTCAATAAGGATTTGGTCCTCGCGACGCTCACTGACGACGTTCCATTCATGATGGAAATGGTTGTCGAGAACGGTCGAGGTTACGTTCCGGCCACCGAACACAGCACCGTCGACCACGAAATCGGCATCATTCCCGTCGATGCGGTTTACAGCCCCATCACTCGGGTTCGCTACGTCGTCGAGGAAACTCGCGTCGGACAGAAGACCAACTACGACAAGCTCAACCTCGAGATCTGGACCGACGGAAGCGTCAATCCCGAGCTGGCTCTGGTCGAAGCTGCAAAGATTCTTCGCAAGCACCTCAACCCGTTCGTGCAGTATCGCGAATTGGGGCCGAGCATCTTCTCCGCTGCACGCGGCGGTGCCGGCTCGCCCGAGGCGCAGCTCGAGGCCAAGCTCAACATGACGCTCGCCGATCTGCGACTCTCCGTGCGAGCGAACAACTGCCTGGAGAGCGAGAACATTCAAACGGTTCGCGATCTCGTGCAACGCAACGAAGATCAACTCTTGGAAGTACGGAATTTCGGCGACACCACGCTGAACGAAGTCCGTGAAAAATTGGCTCAATACGGCCTGCACCTGGGGATGCGAGTCCCCGCGCAACCACTGTTTTAATCCTGTCAAACAAGCTCAAACGTCATGCGACACCGAAGACGAGGCCGCACACTGGGGCGTAGTCCCAGCCACCGAAAGGCCCTGCTGAAGAACCTCGCCAGCGCGCTCTTCCTGACCGAACGCGACGCCGAATTCGACGACAACGCTCCCAAAGTTGCCGGTCGAATCACCACCACGTTGCAGAAGGCCAAAGAAGTTCGCCCTCTGGTTGAAAAGTGCATCACGATCGCCAAGAAGGCTCTCCCCGCAGCCGATGCGGCGAAAGAGTTCGGTTGTGACGCCGGCCGCAACACCGAGGCCTACCAAAAATGGCGCAAGAGCGATGACTGGGCAAAGTGGTGTGCCGCTCGCGCACCCTACGTCGCCGCCCAGCGTCGCGTCGTGCAATTGATCGGTGACCGCGAAGCCACCGCAGTCTTGTTCGACACCATCGCTGAACGCTATGTCGACCGTCCAGGTGGATACACCCGCGTGATGCGATTGGCGATGCCGCGATTGGGCGATGCCGGTACCCGAGCCATCCTCGAGTTGGTTGGTAAGAACGATCGCGTCACTCGCAAGGCCGAGAAGCCGGCCTTCGATGTCGAGGATGATGAGCCGAAAGAAGAAGCAGCCGCAGCGGTTGCGGATTCCGGCGAAGCCTCGGATTCGGACGAGAAGACGTCCGACGACTGATCCATTTGTGATCACCACGATTCGACGACAGCGAAGGTTTCGGCCTTCGCTGTTTTTGTTGGTGCCAAGCCAAGGGACGTCAGGTGGACGTGGTGCAGCTTCCGCCTTCAACGTCCGCACTCGGTTTACAATGGTCCGTCCCCGCGGCACTTACTCTCTCCGGACCAAGCCATGAACCGACTGATCGCGTTGCCACTCTTCTTGTTCTCGACGATTGCAGTGGCTCAGGATGCCAAGGTCGAGATTGTCGACGATGGCACCAAGGCCGTGGTTCAGGTCGATGGCGACGTGTTCACCGAGTATTGCTACTCCGGCTACGCGAAGCCGATCCTGTATCCCGTCTTTGGGCCACAGCAGACTCCGATGACGCGGAATTATCCGATGGTCAAAGACGTTGAAAACGAGGCCACCGATCACCCGCATCACAAGTCAATTTGGTACACGCACGACGAAGTCAACGAAATCCGATTCTGGATGGAGAACGGCGAAGGCAAAAAGAATGAGGGTGTCGGCACCCAAGTACAGACGTCGCTCAAGATCGACGGTGCAACGATCACC
>JBCBOT010000062.1:0-31501 GCA_039821165.1 Planctomycetota bacterium
CTTTCACCAGTGTGCGGTCCGTGCCCACGAAGCTCCCGGAAAGACAAGCAGCCACCGAAGCCGCTCACTTCGCAAAGGGCATGAATGCCCGTTGCAAAGAATCCATGAGTGGCAAGCCTTCGAGGCGATCGGGCGACGGGCCCGTTACGCTTGGAATTTGTCTTGCATCACTTGTGAAGTTGGAGTTGTCTTCGATGCGTATTCTGGCCATTGACCTGGGAAAATGCAAATCCGTTTCATGCCTCTTCGACTCTGAATCGGATTCAAAACAGTTTCAGACGTTTGAGTCCGCCCCGGCCCAGTTTATTGCGTGGCTCGCGCGAATAGCCTTCGCACGATGGGTGACCGTTTGGGCAACAACAAATTGGTTCACCCCGAGCAGCGAGTCCTTTCATACCCATCTATGTTGGATGACTACGAGCCATTGCCAATGATGGTCGCCATATTTGTTTTTATGCTGCTGATTGTGCGTGACACCCGTGGCACATCGTCAGATTGTTGGTAGCGGTCGAGTATCTCAATCATGTGCGATTCCTTTGTTTCGGTCGCAAGTTTGGGTTGAATTCGTTTCAGGTTCATGGTGTCGTAGTGAAAGCAAGAGACCATTGAATCTAAGGCGACCAAGCTGAGCGGGCGTGCACATGACAACCAAGATTCGACACGCGACCAAGTGATACACGAGATTGCAGCAAGTCGCCCCCAATCTTGCGTGACGGGAAGTTCAAGATTTGGAAAATGTTCTTCAATCCAGTCCAGCGTCCGATCTGATCGGAACCAACCAAGAGACTGAGCATCCTCACGGACGTTTTCAGATTTGGCGATTGCTGCAGTTGCGGCATCCCATGCGTCGTCAACTGGCATGCACGCAGTCGCGGCCGACACCCACCAATAGAACGCTTCCGGCGATTTGCCATAGCGGGAACGTACCCAGTCTCCGGCGGTCGGTCCAAGTGAACGCGCGCATATTTGCAGGCAAGTTGATTCAACCCAAACGTTTTGCGAATCGTCAGAACGGGACACCAAAGTCCCAAGCACTGTTTCTGGATCGTGGTTACTAATGGCGTTGACGACATCGTCGGCGAGAAACCACTGAGTGATTGCCATGTCAATCAAGCGTGGCAGGTCGTCAGCGATCCCGGATAGTTTTGGGGCCGGAAGTAAATCGGGGTCAACAACGGTGAATTCGGGTTGATGTGCCGTTCCTTCGTCGTCGTAGAAGTCGTCGTGAAGCAAATGCTTGTTTGGGCCGTGCGTGGACGCCAGATTGAACCATTCGACAGGGCGAAGTGCGAGTCCCACCAGACGAGTATTGCACTCTGTGCAAAGGTGATAGGGTTGGGACGGGTCGTCGTCAGAGTTGGTAACGGCTACTTCAGAATTACGGCATGCTTCACATTGCATGAGTAGCGCCTAACGTTAGCGGCTTGGGCGGCACCGCGAGGATCCAAATCATTGGTAGTTGCCCTTTTAGAGATTACCTGAAAGTGAGGAGCTTTCACCAGTGTGCGGTCCGTGCCCACGAAGCTCCTGACAAGACAAGCAGCCATCGAAGCCGCTCACGTCGCAAAAGGCATGGATGCACGTTGCAACGGAAGGCATTTGCAGCACCGCCCTGAACGAAGCGGACGATGCCTGAACGCCGAGAGCTGTTCCCAAGCGAGCGTGTTGCCAGAAGACGAAGGTGTGCCCGAAGGCACAAGAGTAGAACACCCTGTTGTGCGTCGCTAGAAGTCAGCCAACGCCTGGAACACCCCCAAGACCGCATCACGTCGAATGACCGCGAGGCCAGTTTTCCCGGCGGCCTTGTACCGCACCGTTCGATCGGATTCGGTGCGCCGCGCCAAGAGTGCGTCAAGCTCGCGAGCCATCGAGGGATAGCGAGATAGTTTTGATTTGGCGGCATCGACGTCTGATTCGTTTAGGTCACGGACGATTTCCAGGTCTGAGGCGCGATGGAAATCCCAATCACGCTCGCGGTCTGGGTCATTGCTACGCGTGCGTCCCAAGCCAATTTCACAGTGATTGCAAGTGACAGCGTCGCCGATAATCCAGACAGGCTGATGAGATTCGTGACCAGCGTGATACGCTGATTCGACGTTAGAGCCGTCGATGGAACCGCTACAGTTAGGGCATTGAATTTTCATTTAGGCTGCGAACATGATGGCGTTGAATTCGACACGCCGTAGCCGGTGAAAGTTTGGTGCGGGTTCGTCCAGCGTTATTGATAATTCACGCTGGACCGCGTTCAAGTAAATGATCCGTCGCGGCGAAACCGTCGCGAAATCCCTCGCATGAAGCAGCGTCGACAGGGAAGGGAAGCGATTTCAATCGCACCCCACCGCTCCTCCTCCCTTGAGTTAGCGTGAAATCACGGCGAGGGAAGCGATCTCCCAGTGTTCGATCACTTTTGCGTATCGAAATGCGCCCCTCCCGGACGGGAAGATGAACCTCGCAAGCGAGGGCCTCTTAACACACTGCTAGGGCATTCGTTGGATCGACACGAAGATGCACGTCACGTTTTCGCTGCCCGATGTCGAGAGAAGGCGTTGCTCGCCGAGTGCGTAGACCTGCGTTGCTTGGACAGTATTCGTGACCACGTCGGGCGGGGAATCATCGTTGCCTCCACCTTCCAGCCGAGACGTGGTGTAGTCGATCTCCGCAATCGCACCCTTCGGATGTTCGGTGAGCTGCAATTGCAGGATAGTCCCGATCTCCATCGTCTCGGTCTGACGTGATGTCACCGGACCACGAGAAATCTTCCCCGTGGTGACGGTGACACGCTTGCCGAAGTTCACGATGCTCTGCGTGTCCGCCGCCACCGTTGCCCGAACCGTTTCCGAGGGCATCACTCCAGAGTCTCGAATACTCTTGAGAATCTCGGCCTCGGGCGCTTTCACAGGTATCGGCTTTTCAATTTTGTACTCCGCGAGGGTGACAAGAATCTGGGCGAGCTTGGGAGACTCTGCTGCAGCCTTATCTCCTGCGCCATTCTCTCCGCACCATGCAATTGCCGAAGCACAAACAAGAAGCACGAAAATCATCGATCGTCGTTTCATCGCAGTTTCCAGTTGCAAGAGGGATTCGTTATCTGCCGCGTTTTGGTGTCGATAGAACGCGCCGTGGTCATGACGCCCACTATCTTCACATGCTCACGGCTTTGAATCCACCTTTCTGCGGAGGCGTCGCGTCAACACGCCTGTGCCGGAGCCGCGATCTATTCGGACGTTCACCGAACCGATCACGAACTCGCGCTGCGGTAGCTGAGCAGACTGCGGCGGAAGAGCCAACGACTCGCGAAGAGGCTGATCAGAGTGACGACCGCCGCCCACATGACGAGGGTCCACTCCCAGTCGGCGCGCGGGGTCAGCGGCCGCGCGAGTATTCGTGCCGGAACATTCACCACGAGCAAGATCGGCACGACGAACGTGAAGAAACCGAACAGCGGTCGCCCCCAACCACGATTGTAGATCTCCATCGGATAGCGGCTGAAGTTGGTGATGTAGAACCAAAAGTTGTACAGCGACTGGTTGCGACCGAGCCAAACACTCGTTGCGCTCAAGCAGATCATCAGGCTGTACATCATCAACACGCCGCATGCCAAGAAGATTAAATACAGAATCACCGATCCGAACGTCGGCACCATCGGGTCGACTTCACGTGTCCCTAATTGCCACAGCGAGACGACGGCGATCAGGCCGCCCGCGAAGAAATTCGATAGCTGACTCCAATCGACTTTGTGGAACGAAATCAGGAACTGGGTATCGATGGGCTTCAGCAGCGCAAAGTCCAGCCCGCCCGTCCGAATCAACTCGCTGAACTCTTGAGCGTTGGGCATGAAGAAAGTCTGCACCAACGAGTTGATGAACCATGTCGTCGCAATGAACAGAAAGAACCGTTCGCGATCCCAGCCGGTCCCTTCGCCGATCGAGCCGGTGTGTTCAAAAATGATCAGATAGAACCCGACATTCATCGCCGTCCAGCCGAGACTGCTGACGCACTGCAGCACAAAATTAGTCCGAAACGTCATATCGCGAATCAGGCTATTTCGTGCGAAGGTTGCGAACACCCTGAGGTAACGAGCCAACTCGTTCATCCGACTCAACCTCCGAATCCGCTGTAACGCTTGACGCCACGACCATACGCGAAACGGGATAGCACGACAAAGAATGTCAGCCACGCCGCCTCAATGGCCAACTCCATCGGCAAGTCCTCCTCCGGAACTTTGCCCAGAAAGACGGCGGCGGGAAAGAACGCGAGGTACTTGAACGGAAGGAACGTCACCACGGCTTCGATACTCTCGGGCAACATCGTCAGCGGAAACATGTGTCCCGAAAGAAAGAAACTGAACAACATCAACACGAACAATAACGAGCTGACATCAAGGAACCAGAACCCGATCATGCCGATCGTGGCTTCTAAGAAAAAGCCGATCAGAAAGCCCATGATCAACGAACCACAAAAGGCGACGAAGACGTGTAGCGGCGGCCAACCGAGAACGAAGTAGTCGCGACACAGATAGAACACGAGCGCAAACGGGGCGACTGCGATCGCATAGTAGGCCAACTTGTGTGCGACGCGCGTCAACAGCAAGAATGCGATGAAGTCGACCGGCTGAATCAGGTACCGCTTGATTTCGCCCTCGCGAATCTGCTTGGCGATTCCGGATGCCAATCCGGGCATGCTCGAAAAAGCCCGGGCGATCATCGTCAGCAGGTAATAAGCGACCATGTCGCGAAAACGGAACCCCGCGATCTCGGTCGCATCATCGCCTTCGGCCGCACCGATCGCATCGTACACCGCGTACCAAAGGAAAATCTGGGTGATGATCGGCATGAATCGCATCAGGGTCCCGAGCGCAAAGTCACCCCGGTAGACCAAACGCTCGCCCAACGAGGTCTTGAGGATCATCCACCACACGCCGACCTGCTGCGAAATGGAAGGGGAGGGCAGGGGAGGGTAGTCGACCTCCGTCGCGGCACTCGACATGCAATTTCTCCTTGCCTGGGTTTGCGTGGTCGCGGGATCGTATTCGGGATCTGGGATTCTGGGATTGCTCGGAACAGGCGAACCCGAGGGCAACATCGCCGCAAAAGCGAGCGTCCTCGCCCCCAGTAGTCTGCGTTGTAGTCCAGCGGCGGCAATTTGTTGAGACGCCGTGACCAGTGACTTCTTACTCGCCGACCTCTCGACGTCTCAGGACCACGCCGACCGCAATCAACGACGCCACGACCGCCCCGATCGCCAGCGTCGGCCAAACGATCGAAACACGCTCCATCACCAATAATGGCAAGCCGATCGTCAGGATCCCGCCACCGACGAATGGCGCCGACAGGGGTGCGGCCAGAGCGTAGTCGCTGGCCGCGGACGTTTTGAGATCCGGATCGACGACTCGCAACAGCACAAAACCCGTCGCCGTTGTTCCGGTCGACATGCCGTAATTGATCAACCCGAGCTGGAACCAGTGCTCGGCCGGCAATAGCCAGCGAGACAGCACCATCAAACAGAACGCGGTCCAGATCATGCCCGCGAGAAACAAGATCGCGAAGGGCTCAAACAGTTCGGCAACCTTGCTCAATCGCAGCGATGTGATTGCGGCAATCACCAACACTTCCATCGCCGTCGAACTCAGCCGCTGAATCGTCGGGGTGTCGATCAGATTTGCCTTGCCGATTCGCCCCAATACTCGACGCACCAACCACCCGCCGAGCATCGTGTAAATGAACAACGGGAAATCCACGACGTTGCTGACCGCCAAGCGTTTGGAAAGCTGTGCCTCGGCACCCGTCGTCATCGCATCCGCACCGGCACCGAGCACACCGTCAATCCAGCCCGCGAGTGACAAGACACCGGCTTGCATCGCCATCCCGAGCCCGACCGCGATCGCGATCCAGGCCGCCTGGAGGAGCAGGGGGTCAACGACCTCGACGGGGAGCGTCGCAAACCCGATCGGTGAGCCGTCTGATTCTTCGTCGGTCGCCGATTCAGCCTTCGGCGTTGGTTTCCTGATCCAACCCAACGAGGACGCGACGTTGATCCACAGAATGCCGCTGACCAAACCGTAGACCAGACCACATGTTGCCATCAACAATCCAAGGTCCAACCCGATCTCACCCAGCCCGACTTGATCACTCGCGTAGACCTCTCCCATCGCGGCGGCGGTCCCGTGACCACCGGCAAACCCGGTCTCGATCAAGAAGCCGAACGAATTGGGTACTTCGAATCGCGGTTGAATGAACCACCAAGTCACCAGCAATCCGACAAGTGTCTCACCGAGGACGATGATCCAAACCATCAGTCCCTGACGTCCGACGCGACTCGCCTGCGTCGCGGCGTTGTCGTTTGTTTTGGATGCGGGAGCTTGCAACAACATCGCCGCGAACACGACCGCGATCAAAGGCCCCGGCCATCCGCTCAGCACCTGAGCGATTTTCGCCGCGTAGGACGGGGGCGACGTTTTCTCCGGCTCACTGTTCGACTTACCGGGCTCGTCGGCTTCGCTCGGTTCGCCCGTTTCAACAGGCTCATTTGCCTCGCTCGCCGTGCTGTCGACTTGTTCAATCGACTCCGCAACCGGCAATTCACGCTGCCGCATTTCGACGCGATCGGCCACGTTGACTGCGGCAAGCCCCACAAACCCGGCGACCACCGAAGCGGGAATGAAGAACTGTTTGAGCGCCGGGATAGACTGTCGGATTGCGATCCCGACCAACAATAAAACGGCGACCACAACGACAGCCAGAATCATCCGGCCGCCACATTCCGTCGTGGTTTGATGGTTCGACGCCCAACGATTTCGGGGCGGCCTAAGCAACGATTGGTCATGCGATCGACCTCTTCGGGATCGGTGACTTCCGCCAACGTTTGAGGTTGGCCGGAAGTGGTCTGTCCAACCAATAGTAGTCGATCGCCGAACTTGACAATGGTCGCCTGCGACTTGGAGTCCAATTCAACGGTCCCCAAACGCTGAAACACCGACTCGGGAACGCCCGAAAACTCGTTTTGTTGCGAACCGTATCGACGCTGCACCCAAACCAGGCCGCCGAAAATCGAGAGCACGATGAGCAGAGCACTTCCGCTGGTCACCAAGGGACCTGTCAGCATGCCGCCCGTCGGTGCCCCAGCCTGTTCCGCCTCGGTCGGAATCGCCAACGAAGGAAACTCGTCCTCGGCCAAAACCTTTCCATTTCCAATGAGAAGGGAAAGCAGAATGGTCACCGCGATCGCAACACGCGAACTCTTACGAATCACCTTCACCTCCGTGACTGCCGTCTGTGATCCCGCGATGTTTACCTGAACAATCGCCGGGAAACTCCCAGTTTGTTGGTCTCGCGGAATCCAAGCAAAGAGTCAAGATCAGTTCCGTCTATCCACCACGCAGCGGACGGTAGAGGTCCAAATCAGATCGCCCACCGAGAGAGGCGTACAGCGTGACGATTTGCTTCAGTCCGCTCCAGAACTCGGACTCAGGGTCCTCGCCTTCACCTCGCAGGTGGAAGTAATAGTCCGTTGGCAGAGGGAACGAACAAGGTGCGTCCTCCTCAGTGACAGTAATCATCGCCTCGAAGATGAGCGGTTCGCCCTCCGACAGACTGAGTCGAAAGTCGGGTGGAACGTCGTCCTCCTCTTCCTCCGAGTCGAGAGGCACCAGGTCGACCGCTATCAACGAAACTCCGCTCAACAGTCGACCACGCAGTAGATCGGTCTCGAGGAGTGGTCGCCAAACCTCTTCGACCCATTCACGCATCGTCGTCGGTGATCGACGCGGCCCCGTCTCGCCCTGTTGTGCCGCGAGCGCCGACCGAGCCAACGGTGAAGCACATCGATCCGGCCTCATCGGAATGGGAGCCTCTTCCTCGGCGGCAAGTGCCTCGAAACTCGGACCGGCCTCGATCAGCGTCACATCGTAACCGAGATACCTGCCATACAAAGCGGCTTCGATCCCGAGCGGACCGCTGCCGATCACAGCAATCGATCCCGGCGGGTCCAACGTAGTGCCGCTGCCCAAGTGTTCGTCTAACTGTTCTTCGTTCATCCGTCTCTCAGCGACCCTTGCTGTTTACCCACACGAAATGCATCCGTCTCGATCGAAGGCTCACGCCCCTCCACGAACTCCACCATCAAACGGGCCGTTCCCAGCGACAGGTGAATGCCACTGCGAAAGTGCCCTGCGGCGACATAAATCCGATCACTCTCAGGGAGTTTGCCACACATCGGAAACCCGTCAAACGTCATCGGCCGCAGTCCCGACCACGCGTCGACCTCGGTTCCCGTTGCGATCGCCGGACAGGTGTCACGGACAAATTGTCGAAGGTCCTCCAGACCGTTCGGCGTTGTGCCGTGTTGAAATCCGACCTCTTCCTCACAAGAACCGACCAGCACGTTACCGTCGGCCCGAGGAACGAGATAGCGATGCCCGAGATTCACAATCGCCCCAAGACGATGTTCGGCTCGAATCAACAGCACCTGTCCACGAACAGGAACGACGCTCTCAGCGAGCCGCAACCGGCTGGCGACAAGGCCGGTCCAGGCACCGCCACAAACGACAACTTGGTCGGCGACCCATTCTTTACCGCCAAGGACGGTCACACGGACTTGTTGATCGCTCTCATCCAAATCGGTGACTTCACAGTCGTAACGAACGTCCGCGCCCTGTTTCATGCAAGCCAAACGCAATGCATGAATGTAGGTCGGATTGTGAATTCGATATTCGTCGGGCACCCACCACGCACGGCCATCGCTCTCTCGGCACCACGTGTCCAGCTCAGGCTCGGTACGACGCAGTTCATCGAGTGATTTTTCTTCGCATTCAATATCGAGATCTCGCCAATACTGGATCATCCCTGCCATCGAGGCTTTTTCGCCTGGCGTGTCAGCGAGGTACCAACCGCCGCAGCGATTCAAGCCGCAATCCAAACCGGTCAGTTCGGTCAGCTCGCGAGCGAGCGTCGGGAACCGCTCGTGACTCAAACCGCGTAGTTGATCCATCGGGTCTGTCGCGGTCGCCAAATTCGCAGGCGGCAAGATTCCCGCAGCCGCCAACGAGGCAGCTCGCGGCCGCGTCGATGATGCGTGATCCTTCGCCAAGTCGGTATCCCGTTCGAGCAACACAACATCATGTCCATGTCGCGTCAACTCATAGGCAGTGGCAGCCCCAATGGCGCCGCCACCGATCACCAAAACTCGTTCACTTCCGCTCATGATGCCTCTTCGGCCAGAACGCTTTCGATTTCGGCCCGCAATTGAACATGCGGAATCTCGTCACTTGCGGCGAGTTGTTCACGAAGACGCGTGAGCTCGGCGATGGTGTCGACGTCTTCCATTTCGGAGAGCTTGCCGACGCTTAGCCCCGCGGCGGCGGCCCGCTCGCAGCTCAATTCCAACACCCGTTCACTGCTCCAGGGTATGTCGGTCATCAGCGTTTGATACGCCTCTCTCCAAGGCGAGCGAAGACCAATCAGATAGTAGCCGCCGTCGCGAGCGGGCCCGAACACGATGTCATGCTGGCCGAGTAATCGCTCGACTTCGGCCAAAATCTGCGGAGAAACCAATGGGCAATCCGCCCCAATCAACACACGATGCCGCCTGGCCGCAACCGGTTCCGCCGAAAACCAGGCTCGCATTCGCTGCCCCAAGTCGCCATCGGCCTGCCGTTCCGTTTTCCACGAGCCGATCGCTTGCGCGAAATCAGTCTCATGCTCTTGCGGTGTGACCACAAACGACTGCTCAGCCGCGAAACCGTCCAGGGTTCGAGCAAGGTGCAAACAGAAAACTCGGTGCAACTGGGCGGCGACATGCATTCCCACCGACTCGCCCAATCGGGTCTTCACCGCACCGGGGGTCCAGTACTTCGCCATCACGCCAAGCTTGAACGTCGGAGCGGGCGATGTACTCATGGAATAGGAAATCTCTGTGGATTCGGTCACGGCGATGCGTTCTTCTACCCAACACCAGGCCCAGTGCAACCACCGACCCCGCAGTCGGCGGTTTCCCGACGGAGTCGTTTGGTGGAGCTTTCCATAGGACCTGTCAAAACCGATCCCCCGGACGAGCAGGCCACAAAAATCGTCCCCAATGGTGTTGATCGCCTCTTTAGATGCGGCGCTTCTTGCCTACAATTTGAGGACACAGCTGTTCGGATTCGCTGCGGATTCATATGTCGAAGCCATCTCCCAAGAAATTTCTCGAACTCGTCGAGAAGAGCCGCCTGGTCGATCCTTCCAAGGCTGAGAAGCTGATCGAGAAAATCCGGGAGAAGTTCGACGGCGGCCTGCCGGAAGAACCCGCCGCCTTGGCCAAAATCTTTCAACGCAAAGGCCTGCTGACCGAGTGGCACACGGAGAAACTGCTCGACGGAAAGTACAAAGGTTTCTTCCTCGGAAAATACAAACTGCTCGGCCACATCGGGACCGGCGGAATGAGCAGCGTCTATCTGGCGGAACACACCAAGCTGCACGACCGACGTGCGATCAAAGTCCTGCCGAAAAAACGCGTCACGGACTCCTCCTACTTGGCTCGCTTCCAGCTCGAAGCCAAAGCGATCGCGTCGCTCAACCACCCCAACATCGTGCTCGCCTACGACATCGATAACGAAGGCGACGTGCATTACATCGTGATGGAGTACGTCGACGGTTTGGACCTCCAGCAGTTGGTCAAGCGAGACGGACCGATGGACCCCTCCACCGCCGCCGACGCGATCGCGCAGGCTGCACGGGGGCTGTCGCACGCGCACTCCAAAGGCGTGATCCACCGCGACGTCAAACCGGCCAACCTTCTGCTCGACTCCAAAGACACGATCCGCCTGCTCGACATGGGTTTGGCGTTGATGGGAGCCGAGGAAGAAGACGAGTCGCTGACGGTAGCGAACAACGAAAACGTGCTCGGCACCGCCGACTATCTCGCACCCGAGCAAGCGCTTAACAGCCACACCGTCGATCATCGCGCCGATATCTACGGGCTTGGCTGCACGATGTACTTTCTGCTCAGTGGCCAGCCGCCATTCAATCAGGGCACTTTGGCACAGCGGATCGCGATGCACCAAAAAGAGATGCCGAAACCGATCCGCAGCATTCGCCCGGATTGCCCCGGCGAGTTGGAAGGCATCTGCGTGAAGATGATCCAAAAGGATCCGAAGTACCGCTACCAATCGGCCACGGATGTTGCTGAAGCACTCGAGCGGTTCGTCGCCAAAGTCCCCCGCGGTGAAAAGATCGCGATCGGACTTGGTGAGTCTCCAGACTACGATTTCGATGACGACGGTTCGTCATCGATCTCACTCGATGATTCAGACCTTCGCCCCGACACCAGCGGCGACACAGTGTCCAATAAGAATCAGGACACGCTCGCGAGCAGTCGCAGCCGACTGCTTCACGGCGAAGGACTCAGCCCCAGTGACAGCGGCAAACTCGTCAGCGTCCGCCGCCGCGATGAATTCCCGGACGGCAGCTTCCTCGACCTTCAAGTCGAATCGGGCTATCAAGCATCGGGCGGAGCGACCGCGGAGGCCGCGTCGGCGCCGAGCCAATGGCCCGAGCGAAGCGATGGACTTTCAAGTGTGCACGTCGGAGCTGAATCCGATGTCCACCGTGGCAGTTCCAAGCCTCGACAAAAAGGCATGGATAAGATGCTCATCATCGCACTGCTGATCGCATTCTTCATTGTGGCCGTTTCGCTCGGATTTTTCCTCGCGCGAGTGACAAGCGCGTAATGGTCATCTCCTGGCGGGCTCTCTAAAATCAGCCCACGGCGATTGCTCCGCCGGCCTGATCCCGCGACCTCCCCCGGTGGTCGCAACATTCGGTTCCGGGCATTGCACCCGCTTCCGCAACTCCAGCTGATCCCGCCGATGTCCCTCGTCTTCGAGCGACCCTACGAGTTCGTCCCACCGATCCGCCGCAACTTTTGGCCTTGGCTTGTCCAATCGTTGCGTCTGTACGATCGCCACCTTCGCAAGAACGAGGGTGTCATTGATTCTGAAATCCGTCACCTGGATCGTTTCAAGGCTTCGCTCGACGCCGGACACGGAATCGTCCTGGCACCGAATCATTGTCGTTACGCGGATCCACTGATCCTTGGCTGGCCGGCGCGCGAACTCGGAATTCATGTTCACGCGATGGCATCCTGGCACCTTTTTAACCAGAACCGTTTCGAATCCTTCGCACTCCGCGCGATGGGCGCGTTCAGTGTCTTTCGTGAGGGGAACGACCGCCAATCCATCGAAACCGCCGTTGACGTCTTGGTCAAAGGAACGCGGCCGCTGATCCTGTTTCCGGAAGGCACCATGAATCGCACCAACGATTCGCTCAAACCGCTTCTCGATGGTGTCGCCTTCATCGCCCGCACGGCGGCCAAACGTCGTCAAAAGAAACTCGCCGAGCAAAACGGAAATGCCGACGTCGGTAGCGGTAAAGTCGTGATCCATCCCGTCGGGATCAAATACCTCTGTATCGGCGACATCGAACAATGGGCACATCGTCAACTCGACGAGTTCGAAAAACAGCTCGGCTGGACGCACATGCCCGAACGCGATGTTCGGCATCGCACGATCCAACTGGCCGAAGCACAGTTGGCATTGAAAGAGGCGCAGTACTTCGGGCGGTCACAGAACGGCGACCTTCCCACACGTCGTGACGCCTTGATCGAACACCTGCTCGCGATCACGGAATCCGAAATGAAGTTGGACAACGCTTCCTCGGATGTGAGGGAACGCGTCCGTCAAATTCGCACGGCGGTCTCAACGCGTTTTTTCGACACGGAGACGAAACCCGAAGAAAAACGACAATTGCGTCGCTTCGTCGTCGCGGCCGACCTCGCTCAAGCCATTTCGTCGTTCCCCGACAACTACGTCATGGCCGGCCAAGCAACCGACACCCGCATCGTCGAAACCATCCAACGACTGCAAGAAACCGTCACGGGCAAAGCCGATCAATCGATGCCGCTCAAAGCCGTGATTGAGTTTGCCCCCGCCATCGAGGTCAGTCCCAAACGCCCGCCCCGCGGCGAGCCCGACCCCGTGATGCAATCACTCACGTCGAGCCTGGAAGACATGCTCGAGCGTTTGGCGAAAGAAGCACGCCCGGTTGCATAGTCGTTCCTGAACGCAAACGCACCGGGAACTTCAATCTTTCCAATCCATCTTGCGCGGCAGGCGACTCATTGCTTGGCTCGCCTTCTTCGGCACCAGGTCTTGAAAGCTCTCTTTGACGGAACCGTCCGATTGCAGCACACCCCAGTGAGCCCCTGGACCGCCCTCGTCCTGCGATTTCCATTTTTCATCCGCCATCGCAAAATACAGATACTCGATCCCATTTTCCTCCAACAGCGGAATCACTTCGCGGACATAGCGAGCCGCGTTCTCCGGGCTCGCTTCCGCACCTCCGAGTTTGCCACCCGCCGTCGGCCAACCAAACTCGGTCAGCACGACTTTTTTCTTCGGGAACCTGGCCTGTAACTGCTTCACGCCGTCGATCGTGTTTTGGGCCGCATCCTCAATCGGAACACCGCCCCAGTACGGATAAATTTGAACGCCGATGATATCGACCTCATCCGCAAGTTCGGGGTGCTCGAGCCAGCTGTGCAACAACTCCGCGATCGCCACTCGCACTTTCACCTGACGTTTCACGCGGCGGATGTAGTCGATGTACTGCTCGACGGAAAAGTCGTGACGATGCATCACCTCATTGCCGACGATCAGTGCCTTGAGCCTCGAATTCGGTGTCTGACCAAGATGAATCAGCATCTCGAGTTCCAACTCATTGAGCCACGGATACTCTCCGAGCGCGGCACCCGCGTAGCAGTCAACGCCCGCAACGATCGCGAACTCCGGCACGAACGCAAACGAATCGGCCGCACTGTAAGTCCGCACGGAACCCGCGAGTGAACTCGCGTATTTGACGTCGTCGCGGACCTCCGAGATCAAGGGCGTGATCCCGAAGTGAGGCGACTCGTTATCGCGAAACAGACTCAGGCAAACACCACTCCAACGGTCATCGTCCGCTTCCCGTTCCTCGATTTGCGGTGGCACGACAAGCTTCGGAGTTTGCACGCGAGCCGATCCCTCATTCCGTGTCGTGGTCGGCTCGTCGCGAACCGCTCGCCCCCGTTCGTCTTGGTCTTCGGCAGCTTGCGTTGCATTGCCCTCTTCCGTGTCGTCGGGCGCGGCACTCTCAATCCGTGGCGGACGAGGCCCCGAATACGAACCGCTTCCCGAACCTTTGCCCGAGCTTTCCAATCCGGCGCTACGTTGCGAAAGCTCCAGTGTTTCCGCGTCAACATTTTCGGCCCCCATCGCCACGACTTTGAGTGCGGCATTGCGAGCTTCATCGGCGGCGAGCTGGAATGTCACGGCCCGAGGTGGGCGCTGCGAACCTTTGCGAACCGACGCGGGAAGCAAATCGACGAACGCCGGTTTTACCGAACCGTCCGACTCGAACACGCCCCAGTGGGCACCCACACCGCCCTCCGCGCCGACCTTCCACTTTTCGTCCCAAAGCGCGAAGTAAAAGTATTCGATTGCTGCTTCCTCCAAGAGCGGAATCACTTCACGGAAGTAACGAGCCGCGTTCTCGGGCGATGGCTCGGCTTGGCCCAACGCATCTCCATCTGTCGGCCAACCAAACTCGGTCAGGATCACCCGCTTGCCGGGGCACGCCTCCTGCACATCACGCACTCGCTTGAGCGTGTATTCGGCCGCTCCATCGATCGGCAAACCCTCCCAGAAGGGATAGATCTGCACGCCCACGATGTCGACCTCCGCGGCAAGATTCGGATGCTCCACCCAAGCTTTCCAGGTGTCCGCAACAGCAACCGGCTGGTCCACCTCTCGCTTGACGGTTTTCACATAGTCGACCAGTTGAGCCTCCTCACAATCACCCCGATGGAGCACTTCGTTGCCAACGATCACGGCTTTGATTCGATCGTTTCCCGAATTCGCGAGGTGAATGAGTCGCTCAATCTGGGCATCGTTTTGCCATCGAGCCGGACCGATCCAGGCCCCCACCATGCAGTCGACGTAGTTCTCCTCACAGAACTCCGCAATCAGATAACTGCTGCTTTGAACGGTGTACGTGCGGATCGCGCGAGCGACTTTGCTCGCCGTCTCAACATCTTGCTCGATCGCGGACGGCAGTGGATGAATCTGCCGAGCCGGACTCTCGTTGTCGCGCACCGAACTAAAGCAAACGCCGCGTAAGCGTTCCACCTTGTCTTGCCCATCGGTTTCCGCAGCAAACCCGAATGCAAACAACCACCCAACGCTGAGAAGAAAACGCTTCATGATCGGCCCGAATCAAGACAAACGATCGATGCCGACCGCGCGGCAACGGAAAACGGAGCAGTATAACTCCGCTTCAAGTTCATGCCCGCTGCCCCGAGCCACCCATGCTCAACCGATTTCGCACGAATCCGCCGCTCGGCCATTGACGCGAATTAACTGGTCGAGGCGCAGTTGCGGACCATCCTCAAGCCGTAAGAATTCCTCCCCCTCTCGGGAAAACACGTCATCGATGCGGCCCTCGACCTGCAGTTCCAAGCCGTGACCGTCTCGATAGTCAATCACGACATGCTGGCGACGCATCGCAAGAATCTCCAACTCATCGTAAAAGCCGCAGCCGACGGGTTTGTATTCGCTCATCATTCTCTCCTTTGTTCCTACCGAAACAGACGTCTCCCGTGCGGTTTTCTTACCCCATCGACTGACCTATCCTCGTCTCATGCCCGGGAGAATTCAAAGTAACATCGACGGAATCAACACGTCCGACCTCCATCATCTCGATCGAAAACGCATGCATCACGGACCTCTTGCCGCTTTCTTGGCTCTGATCTTGCTCAACGCCTCCGCTCAGGCACAGGAATGGAAAACCAAGTTCAAGACGCGATTCGAAAACAGCAGCGGAAATGAGTCCGCGGACTACACGACGGGGATCGAGTTTTATAAACGGCTCGCCGAAGCAAGTGACGCGGTGACAATCACGCCAATGGGACCAACCGACAGTGGTCGACCGTTGCACCTCGTTGTGATCTCCGACCGGTCGGTCGCGCCGGACGAGATCGCCAGTGATGAGCGTTCCGTCTTGTTGATCAACAACGCCATCCACCCAGGCGAACCCGACGGCGTCGATGCGTCGATGGCATTCGCTCGCGATTTGGCATTTGACAACGATCGCTACGGCGAGGCACTGAAAAATGTCATCGTCGCCATCATCCCGTTTTACAACATCGGGGGCGCACTGAATCGAAACAGTCACTCCCGGGCCAACCAAAACGGCCCTCGCGAATACGGCTTTCGCGGCAACGCACGAAACTTTGATCTCAATCGTGACTTTATCAAGTGCGACACGCGCAACGCTCGCAGTTTCGCCGAACTGTTCCACACCGTCGATCCAGACTTGTTCCTTGACACGCATGTGAGCAACGGCGCGGACTATCAATACGTGATGACGTCCGCACACAGCCAAAAAGACAAACTCGGTTACGGGCTTGGAACCTACCTCGAAGAGAACGTTGAACCCACGCTCTTCGGAGGCATGCTGCAAGCCGGTTTTCCGACGGTGCCCTACGTCAATTCAGGTGGACGCCCGCCGGACCAAGGCGGCTTCACTCAGTTTCTCGAAACGCCGCGTTACTCGACCGGTTACGCGGCATTGTTTCAAACGATCGGTTTCATGACCGAAACGCACATGCTCAAACCGTATTCGCAGCGGGTCGCTGCAACGCGGGAGTTCATGGACCAATCGCTTGCACTCCTCCAAAACGAGGGGAAAGCCCTGCAAAGGATTCGCCGCGAGGATCGATCGAACTACCACCAACAAGACGAAGTCCCGATCTCGTGGACGGTGGACCGTGAGAATCCATCGCGAATCGAATTCCGTGGCTACGAAGCGAGTTTCATTCCCAGCAAGATCACGCCAGGTAACCGATTGAAATACGACCGTGACCGACCGTTCGTCCGAAACATCCCCTTCTACAACGATTTCCAACCGCGCGAGACGGTCACGCTGCCTACCGGATACTTGATTCCCGCCCAGTGGCATGCGGTCATCGAACTGATGCGACTCAATCAGGTCGAAATGCGAGTTATCGAAACCGAAACGGTGTTCGACGCCGATGTGTATCGCGTCGATGATTTCACGACACGATCTTCGCCCTACGAAGGCCACTACTTTCACGACACCGTCACACTCTCGAGCACTTTCGAACGCGTCACGGCCAAGGCGGGTGATATCGTCATCCCGATCCATCAAGATCGCGCCCGCTATGTCGTCGAAACTCTCGAGCCCGCCGCGATGGATTCCTTGTTTCGGTGGAACTACTTTGAAACGATCCTCCAGCGCAAAGAATACTTCTCGTCCTACGTCTTCGAAGACTCGGCGGAGGAGATGTTGGATGGTGACGAAGCACTCCGCGCTGACTTTGAAGCCCGACGCGACGAAGATAGCGAGTTCGCCGAAAGCCGCTCCGCACAACTTCAGTTTCTCTACGAACGCTCCAAGCACAACGAGCAAGCCTACCGTCGCTACCCGATCGCCAGACTTCGGTCTTTGCCGAAGTGATTCGCAATCCGCTGCAAACACTGCCGCATTTGGTGGGCACCAAGACCCAAGCCTCCGGTGTCCCCAGAAACAGCGACCAGCATTATGCGGCTTACGCACACGCTCGCAGATTGACGGATCTACATTGATAGGACGGTGCTCAATAGCGCCAGCCGGCTCGAAGACTAAACGCGTCGGCCAATTCAGTCTCTAGCGGGTCGCGTTCATACTCGAGTCGTCGACCAAGCGCGGCGCCACACTCGGCGAAGCACCCTCCGCCGCCATCGACCAAACGCTCGATACCCAACGTCAAGCGATAATCACGAAGCGAAAGCTCATCTGTCAGGCCGTTGTCGCGGGTCACGGCCCAAGTGTTGCCTCCGAGCCCGACCGCCGAGTAGAGCCAGACTTCGCTACGGCCACCGTCTTTCGCGACCCGATACGAAAACCTTGTTTCCGGAAAACGAAGGTCCAATCTCATTCGTCGATTCGGTGTCCAACTCAATCCAAGGGCCGGGAGCACAGGCAAATCGGCGCGTCCCAGGGCGACTACCCCGGCGGACACCGTCAAACGGTCGGGAATCCAATCCCAGTTGACGAGCCCAAGCCCGAAAACGCGAAACGCGTTGTCACTTGTCGTGAGATCGCTTCGGGACGACGGTGAGAAAATGCCAATCAACGACAAACGCTCGCTGATCACCCGGCGATATAAAAACTGCATCTCAAATGTGTACAGGTGCGACGGGATATCGAATGCCGACGAAGCGTCCACCCAATCCACTCGAAACTGGGGCGTGACCCCGACCACATTGTCAAAACTTCCGAGTGGAATCCCCGTCCCGACCCCAAGCTGCAGAAACGATACGTCGACATCGTCGCGTCCCGTAAGCAATCCGCCTGCGGTGAACGACACACTCTGAAGCGTCTGCTTTTTGAATCGACTCAGTTCCACTTCGGCCGGCGCCCAATTTGAAACGGCCGTCGGATTGGGAGCTAAAACAGTGGCATTGTCTTGAGTCCAGCCCGAACGCGCACCAAGCACCGTACAGACGAAAGCGACCACTCCCGCGAAAACGCTTTCAGCAATTCTCAAGCGACGCTTCATCTTGGACTCGACACGTTTCAAGGCAGCCTAGAATGACTGCTCGAACCAAGTGCGTGCCCATACCAAACTCGCCCTCTCCGGCGAAAGAACAACCGTCAACAAGACGGCAGTCGCCGCGTGAAACACGCCATGTGACGCTCACCGGAATCGAAGCAGACGGTTGAGCAACCGCATGGCGCGTCCCATGAAAGAGATCGGCTCTGTCGACACCCGCGCCGAGACCTGTGCCCCCGTCAGCATCACCGGTGCGGCTCCGTCAGGTGCCAATGCGATGCGAACTGCGTAGGAAACTTCGACCGGCTGAGTGCGACGCACCAACTCAGAATCGTCACGACGCTCGCGATTCTCTTCCGCATTCCACTCGGCCACCGAGATATTGGTGACGTTTCCGTGCAAAACCATCGACGGCATTGAGGCACAAACGAGCTTGACGTCGCTACCGACGGCGATTCGCTGAGCCTGGGTGGAAGTCATCATCAACTCCGCATCCCAGCGGTCATCCGTGATCAACGAAAAAAGCTCGGTTCCGGACTCGAGGTAACAACCGCGATTGGCGGCCTCTACCGGACTGCCGGACCAACGCACCAAGTGAACCTCATCATCCGAGGTGCGCGGTCGATAGGGGCCATCGATGAGTCGTCCTGAGTCCGGTGCACGCACGATGAGCGCATCGAGACGCGTCTGGCGTACTTCGAGTTGCCGTTTCAATTCCTCGAGCAGAACTTCGGCCTGAGGCAATTCGTTGGCCGACTCGGGCGTCGTGACACGATTCGCACGCAACGCGGCAACCGTTTCGTATTGTTTTTGGTAGCGGGCCTTGGCCTGCTCAAACTCAAGTGTCGTCTCTCGGTCCGCCAACACCGCGATCACGTCGCCTTTGGAAACGCGTTGCCCGACCGATACGCGCACCTCATCCACATGACCGCCGGTCGCCGCATAGATCGGCGTTTCGGTTCTTGGCACGAGTCGACCGTCTGCTGATTCACCTGAAGGCAGCGGCCAACACGCAAGGACAACGAGAGCAGCGAAAATCACTGACGATTTGACGAGTCGACCCATTCGAATTTGTCTCCTACGAACCGGATTTCGGAGAAAAGCGATCGGCGATCGCAGCACTGAAAACAAGAGACCGCCGATGGCGAACAAACAGAGAATGGTCCCGACCGATTCCAGTCGAAACGGACGCAGCATCTGCATGAGAAACCACAAAATAACGACTGTCAGCGTCCATCGATAAAGAAACGCAGACAGAGCGTAAACAGCCAACCAGAACTGTTCGTTCAACGTTCGAGGCTCGTCGTTCTCCGCGGGCAAGCCGAACAGTAACTGCCCCATCGACCTCGAAAGAAATCTGTTCGAAACCTGGGACAGGTTGGGGACGTCCGCAAGGTCTGACAAGACATAGTATCCGTCGTACCTCAAGAGCGGGTTGGCATTGAACAAGATCGTACTGACACTACAGACCAACATCACGTTCATCGCGACGTAGTGAATCACGGTCGGCCCGGTTGTCGCCCAAATCAGAGTCGCCATCGATGCTAGAACGACTTCCGTCGCGATTCCGGCCACTCCCACCGCCGCGCGTTGGAATCGGTTTCGAAACATCCACGAATCCGAGGTGTCGCAATACAATGCCGGCGTAAACACCAAGAGCATCGGCCCGATCTGATGGCACTCTCCGCCAAAGTGCCGACACACCACCGCGTGGCCGAACTCGTGGAGAATCTTTGTGACGCCAATGACAGCGGCAAGCGTCAACAGTGCCTTCAAGTGAATCCACTGGTGCATGTCTGGGAACTCGGCGTAAAACCGTTCCCAATGAGCGATGAACGTCAATACCGCCGCAAACACAATGACGAAGAAGCCCGCCATCGCAAGCGGACTGAGCAATGGCCTCACGATCGGATACAGCCGACGCATGAGTGGCTCCGGATCGAAACCCGGGAATCGAATGAACAAAACGCTTGAAGCGAGTTGCATCCACCGCTGACGGGCTTCACTTCGTTGCTTCTCACGCAATCGATCACCCTGCTGCTCCGCGTCCGAAAGGGTCAATCCGAGTCGGTGGAACTGAAACAGCAACTGATTGAGTTGTGACAGTGAGACTTTGTAGGGCGGGTGACGATCCTGATAGGCTTCGCGCAAGGACTGAAGCGTCACACCAGGCCGAAGCCGACAAAGGATGAAGTATTCATCCGGTCGCAAGCGATGATATTTCATCGCAATCGGATCTTTCAGCACGACAGCCGTGCCGTGTTTGTGCGACGTCTCGACGACAACAAGATCCGGCCGCATCTGAACACCAAGTGGCGCTTCTCCGCTGGCCCGCAACCCAGGCGGCTTAGAAAGCGTCATCGGATGTGGAACAGAATGTGCCGATCGACAAAGTCCGCAACGTCGCCGAACCAACTCCCAAGGAAGGTGCGTCGACCACAGGTCACTTTCGCGGTCGCCTCGACTCCCGTTTTCGTCTGACTCGAGTAGAACGCCTGCAAGACGCCCGCTTCGGCGTCGTCTTTGATCGAAGCCAACGCGTCGACGATGTTCGTGCCCGATTCCGTCTTTCGTGCCGCCGTTGCGACCGAGTCTAACGTTGCCGCATACGTGGCACGCGGGTTTGACTTGGCGGCGAACGTTACCTCGAGCGTCCCCTCTTCGTCAAACGCCGCCAATACTTCGGCCGCGTCCTCTTCGGGGACTTCCAATCGCAACTGCCACTCGGCGTCGAGGTCCACCACCGTCATCAAACGATCACCGCGCTGAAGTGGTCGGTCGAGCAGCTTTCGTCGCAACCGCCAGCCCGCAACGGTTCCGTCGATCGGCGACGTAATGATCAGTTCGTCTTGCTGCTGATGGACCAATCGCAATTGGTTTTCCAGTCCCTCCAGCTCACTCTCGAGCTGACGCTTCTCGATCGCGAGGCGTCCTCCTTGTTTCGGATCCGTCGAAGGATCGAGGAGCAACGAGGCGATCGACGCCATGCGCTTCGACGTGGTTTGAAGTTGGCCGGAAAGTGTCTCGGCGCGATTCTCAAGCTCTGCATTCTCAAGTCGGGCTAGGCGATCACCTTTGGAGACGTGATCCCCGTCGCGAACAAAGACCTCTTTGACCGTTCCGTCGGATCGGGCGTAGACGTTTTGTTGGATCGATGGTTCTGCGAAGCCGGTTGCGACGATGCGATGATCGACCTTGAGCAATAACGAGGCCGCCAACATGGCAACAAACGTCAAGACAGCCAAAGTCGTCCAACGAAGTCGACGACCGCCGAAACAATCGCCCAGCATCTTGAGGACGGGCAGAGCAAAAATGCGTTCGTGTTCGATTGCATTCGCGAGCGCGTAGGTCGCGTCCGCCGCGACTTCACGGATCGTCGGGGTCAACACGTGTTTTTGATCGGAGAAGGACTCAATGAACAGCAGCGCGAAAGCGTCGCCCGTCGTGTGTTCATCAAAGTCAGCCGTCCCTTCAGTGGAGGAAGCCGCCTCCGGAAGGTGCATCGGGTAGACCAACAAGTTGCAAACGTCGGTTTCGTCGAGATAGAGGTCCAGCACAGCCTGAATTTGGGGCGGAAGCGGTTCGTCGCTGGGAAGCGAGATCGGTCGGTCCAGCACCGCAACGCAATTCGCGAGCCGTTCGGCATCTTTGACGGCGTTGGCACGGCGGTCAACCACCGCAACCCCGCTCACCGATGCCATCCGAAAGTCGCCGTGTTTGGACAGTAGGAGCGAAACTCGATCTGCGCTCAACAGGCGTCGTGTCTCGTTGGTGATTCGGTAAGCAGTCGCCTTCAAGTCGAGATCGCGATGGAACATTCGCAACGATCTCGATTGAGCAACCGTCATCGGCGATTGCTCTACGAGCGAACGGTACTCGTCGCGTTGACCGGTCCACGCCGACAACTCGGGCAATGCCTCTCGTGAACACGCCGCGTATTGCGCGAGACATTTGAGGTCCCGGACTTGATCGATCGTGGATGGCGAGTGCGTGTGCGCATAAAGAAGAAGAATCGCAGAAACGCCAACGTCATTCGCGAGCTGCACATGCAACCCACGCGCGGTCACGTGCGCGCCGTCTGACGTCACGACCGGAACATTGCATGCGGTCGGAGCACTCGTCGCGGACGCCAGGATACGCGTCACTCCGTCGCCATCCATTCGTCGAGCCTCGGCCGCACCCGACAGCAAAACCATCGGAGTATCCCATTGCGGATGCGTCACCCCGACAGCGTCCAATTCGAAAACCGTGCAAAGTTCCCTGGCAAGGCGTCGAAGAAAGTCAGCTTGATCATCAGACCGATGAGCAAGGTCCGCGACGCGATTCTCGACGTCGAGAACAACGGCGTCCTTGTGGCCGGAAGACACGTTTTCGACGTCGACGGGACGTTTCGTGGATTCGGCGGACGCAGTCAACGGAGACACCAAGGAAAAGAGGAATCAGCCCTGAACTCAGAGACTAATCAAGAGTCTTGCCGAACGCGAATGGAGGCACCAACACTCTGCGCGAACTTGGCTGCTCGATGCGGGCGGGGACGGTTGTTCCGATCAAGCCGGAAGGGTCGAGCCCGGCCTTTCACGAAAAAAGGCCACGCGGTTGCGTGGCCTTTTCGTGATTCATGTGTCGCGGAAACGACAATCAATACATGTCATGGTCACCACCGTGACCCTTACCGCCTTCCTTAGGCTTTTCGGCGACCAATGCATCGCTGGTCAGCAACAAGGTTGCGACGCTCGCGGCGTTGCCGAGCGCGGTGCGGGTCACTTTCGTCGGATCGATGACACCTGCCTTGACGAGATCTTCGTAGGTGTCGGTCAACGCGTTGTAGCCGCTGTTGCCTTTTTGCTCCGCGACTTTCTCGCAGACGATTCCGCCATCTTGACCCGCGTTGTCCGCGATCATGTTCAACGGAGCTCGGCATGCGCGGAGCACGATGTTGTAACCCACGATCTGGTCGTCGCTGAGGTCGTCACCCGGCTTCACCTTGCTGCTCGCTCGCAACAAAGCGACGCCACCGCCAGGAAGAATGCCTTCCTCGACTGCGGCGCGGGTCGCGTGCAATGCATCTTCGACTCGGGCCTTCTTTTCCTTCATCTCGCTTTCGGTCGCGGCACCGACGTTGACCTTCGCGACGCCACCGGCCAACTTTGCGAGGCGCTCTTCGAGCTTTTCACGGTCGTAGTCGCTGGTGCTGTTCTCGATCTCACGACGAATCTGATCGATTCGTGCCTTGATGTCCGAGCTCTTTCCGGCACCTTCGATAACCGTCGTATTGTCCTTGTCGATGATCACCTTTTTGGCGCGACCGAGCTGCGGCAGGTCAACGCTTTCGAGCTTGATGCCGAGCGCTTCGAAGATCGCTTGACCACCGGTCAAGATTGCGATGTCTTCCATCATCGCCTTACGACGGTCGCCGTAGCCAGGAGCCTTCACGGCACAAACGTTGAACGTGCCGCGGAGTCGGTTAATGACCAAGGTTGCGAGAGCTTCGCCATCGACGTCCTCGGCGATGATCAACAGGGGTTTGCCCTGCTGAACGACCTTCTCGAGCATCGGGACCATGTCCTTGATGCTGCTGATCTTCTTCTCGAAGACCAACACGTAAGCGTCTTCGAGAACCGCTTCCATGCTGGTGCTGTCGGTGACGAAGTATGGCGAGAGGTAGCCGCGATCGAATTGCATCCCTTCGACCCACTCTTGCTCGGTCTTGAGGCTCTTGCCTTCGTCGACCGTGATGACGCCATCCTTTCCGACCTTGCTCATCGCGTCGGCCAGCAAATCACCGATTTCGCGATCGTTGTTGCTCGCGATCGTTGCGACATCGGCCATTGCCGATTGGTCTTTGACCTTGGTCGCCATCGAGTGCAACTTTTCGGTGATGTCGGAAACGGCCGCTTCGATACCCATCTTCATCTGAATCGGGTTCACGCCGGCGACGACAGCTTTGAGTCCTTCGTTGAAGATCGCCTCGGCCATCACGGTCGCCGTGGTGGTTCCATCGCCCGCGACGTCACTCGTCTTGCTGGCGACTTCGCGAACCATGCGGGCGCCCATGTTTTCGTAGACGTCTTCGAGTTCGATTTCCTTTGCAACGGTAACACCGTCTTTGGTGACCGTCGGGCTTCCGAAACTCTTTTGAAGGATCACGTTGCGACCCTTCGGGCCCAGCGTGACCTTAACAGTCCGGGCGAGCTTCGAGACACCGCGGCGAATCGCCTCGCGTGCCTCTTGTTCGAATGCAATGATCTTTGCCATGGGGATTGCTTGATTCTAGTCGTTGATGGTGGATGGTGAGCACCTCGCCGGGAGGCGAGATGGGGTTCGACAGTCTGACCGAATCCCTACTCGAGAACTGCCAGCACGTCGTCTTCACGCATCAGCAGGTATTCGACGTCTTCGATTTCGACGGTCTCGCCCGCGTAACTGCTGAACAGAACGTGGTCGCCTTCCTTGAGCTGGCTCTCGCCGCGGGTTCCGTCATCGAGAAGTTTGCCGCTACCGACAGCGACAACCGTCCCGCGAGCAGGCTTTTCCTTCGCCGAGTCGGGCAACACGATCCCACCCGCCGTCGTTTCCTCGCTCGCCTCGCGTTGAACAACGATTCGCTCGCCAATCGGTTGAAGACGAACGCTGGCCTTCTTTTTGGTGGCAGTCGCCATGATTGCAGACACCTTTCTCAAATGCGTGAAAAACGTGGATTCGGCCGCGACGCATGCATCACGTCGGTCGGCAGTAATGCCATCGGCGAACTGCGCCAGGATGGCAGATTCCAAAGAGTCGCTTCCCGCAGAGCAAACCGTGTGCCACATTTGGCAAACTGTGTGCCACACTTGTCGGCAGGATTCAGCGATCTCCGCGAAGTACCCTCTGTGAAGGTTCCTCCCGCGGCACGACCCGCTTTTTGGGGCGAGTATCTTGTTCGATTTTTCCCGCCAACAATAGGGGCCGTGGGTGCCTCGTTTTCCAAAAACGCAATTCTCTCCGGTTTCGGCCATGATCCGTCTTTCTCGACCCACACGAAATGAGCCCCTCGCAATCGCGCGGGTCGCCCTCTCGTTGTTTTTCGCCGTTTGCGCGGGAACGTGGGTTCAGGCACAGCCCATTCAGACACAAACCAGCAGTCAACCGGCGGGGAAGGGACTGATCCCGGTTCGAATGCCCGGGGAATTCGAGCGTCAGAAAGCGATCATGCTGAGCGTGACCGACTGGATGCCGCACCATTTTGACATCCTCACCGATCTGGTTCGCCACACCGCCGGCCATATCGAGTTGCTGATTTTCTACGAAGACAACCAGCAACTCACCCAAGTGGTGCGCCATCTCGCGGCGGCCGGGGTCGCTGGCGACCATGTGAGTTTCTCGCCGATGGAGCTGGACACGATTTGGTTGCGTGATTTTGCCCCCCGGATCGCCGAGTCCCCTCACGGTCCCGTTTCACTCGACTTTTTTTACGAGGGAAGCCGTCCCCAGGACGACAATTTTCCCCGCCGCTGGGCCGAAGTGTCGCGAATCCGACTCCGAACCGTCCGTTGGACGATCCAGGGGGGGAATCTCCTCTTCAATGGCCAAGGTCTCGGCGTCACCAGCGAACGAATTTTCCAGGACAACGCGATCCAGTTCCCGACGCAGTTTCGGCCTCGAAACCCGGCTGAAGAGGCGAGGCGGATGGTCCGCGACGAATTCAAACGCGCCTGCAACCTTTCCCAACTCGTGGTGCTCGAACCGCTACAGCGTGAAATCACCCGGCATGTCGATATGTTCATGACGTTTGTGTCCCCCGATCATGCGTTGGTTGGGTGGCTCCATCCGAGTCGCGACCCCGTAAACGCAGGCATTCTCAACCGTAACGCCCAGCGTCTGGCCCAGGTTCGCGTCGACAACAAGCCATTGAAGGTTTCGCGTATCGAGTTCCCCACACCGAACAACCAGCAGTGGAGCTCCTTCACCAATGTCATTCTCGCAAACGACCTTGTCCTTCTTCCGACATTTCAGTCCGATCCGCCGGCGCTGGTCGCGGCCGCAAAACGCGTCTATCAACAGGCTCTGCCCGGCTCGACTGTCAAAACGGTCAACCTTGACAGCATGAAAGCATTGCAGGGCTCGTTGCATTGCTTGTCGATGCCGCTTCCAGACTTCGCGCCCTGGCCACAAACTCGTTACCAATACAACGAACTGCGTCAACAATTGCCGCCTGATAGGTCGTTAAACTCAGGCGGCCCTTAAAAACAAAGCATTGGCCCACGAGTTGCATCCACTCTGGGGCGTCGGTAGATCGTGGGTTGGTCTGCCAGAAGTGCCGATTGAGAGAGACAGGAAATCAAATGTTGGAACACCTCGTAATCCATCCGCCGCTCGGCTTTTTCATCTTTGACGTTTGGTACTTCATCTTCATCGGTCCCGCACTGCTGCTGGGGATGTTCGCCCAGTGGCGGGTGAGTAGCACCTTTTCGTCGATGAGCCAGATCGGTGCCCGAATGAGCGGTGCCGAGGCGGCGCGGCGGATGCTCGACTCCGGCGGCCTGCACAACGTCGGAATCGAACAAGTCGCCGGGCACCTGAGCGATCACTACGACCCGCGGGCGAAGGTCCTCCGGCTTAGCCCCCAGGTCTATGGCGGCCGTTCGATGGCGGCACTCGGTGTGGCGTGCCACGAGGCCGGCCATGCGTTTCAAGACGCCAAAGGTTACGCCCCGCTAGCGATCCGCAACGCAGCCGTCCCGGCAGCCAATTTCGGTAGCGGTATCGGCGCAACGATGGCCGCGATCGGCGTCATGTTCTCCTACTCGAGTCCGACGATCGGCAATTCGCTTTTGCTGATCGGCATCGTCTTATTTTCGTGCGTTGTGTTCTTCCAGGTCGTCAATCTGCCTGTCGAATTCAACGCCAGCTCGCGTGCTCGCCAGCACTTGGTCGATGCTCGGATGATCTCGCCCAATGAAGAACAGTATGTGGCCAAGGTGCTCAACGCCGCCGCGTTGACCTACGTCGCCGGTACGCTGCAAGCCATCCTCACGCTGGCCTATTACATCTTCCGGCTCATGAACAGCCGCGACTAATCGACCGCGGTACGCGAGACGATTGGGTTCGTGCCGGTTCGCTTCAAAGCGGCGCGAACCACTCGCCACTCGCCTCTCGCGACTTCCTACTCGCCTCTCGCCTCAAAGCAAGTGCTTCGCCTTGATTTCCAAGTACTGGTTGACCAGCGGTGCGGTCAACTCGTCTGGAAAGGTGTCGACGAGTAGTACGCCACGGTGTTCCAAATCACGGAGCACCTGCTCTCGCCACACCAAGATGTCCGCGGCCGCAGCGGCTCGGTAGAGATTCGTGTCGCCGCCGCCGGGTGAGTCGGCCGCCTCAAAGATCGTTCGGTCTCGCATGATCACGCCCATCGGCAAGTGCTGACCGTTGATGTTGCTCAGGTAGTCCGTCACCGCCGCCGCGTTGACTTCGTCGATCACATTCGTCGCGAGGACAACAAGCGATCGCCGCTTGCAATGATTCGAAAGGTAGACGAACGCTTGGTCGTAGCGTGACTCGACCATCCGCGGGAACTGATCAAAGCCGGCATGGATCAACCGATTCATCTGGCTTTTGCCGCCGCGTGGCGGGATGTAAGCATGAATCGAATCTGAAAAGCAAAGCATCCCCACCGAGTCGCCCTGATGGAGTGCCACGTACGCCATCATCAACGCCGAGTTGAGCGCGTGATCGAGCAACGAGTAACCGTCGCGGGTATTGGTCATCATCCGGCCACAATCCAACAAAAAAATGACCCGCTGACTCTGGTCGCTTTGGAATTGGCGAACCGTCAGCTTGTTGCGACGCGCCGTGCTACGCCAATCGATGTGCTTGAAATTGTCGTCGCGGCTGTAATCTCGAAGCCGCTCAAAATCGCTGTCCTGACCGATGCGTCGTGTCTTTCGCACGCCGATCAAACTCAGCCTGTTCGTCCGAGCAAGCAAGGCATAGTCACCGAGCTGCTTCATGTCCGGATAAACGTTCAAATCGTTGGCGACATCGAAACGCAGATGCCGCTCCCAAAACCGAAGCGGACTGAAGAACTTGAGGTAGGCGTGGTTTAGCTGAAACGCCCCGCGACGTTGCGGCAGTAACTTGCGCGCAAACGTGACTCGGCCCATCCGCGGCAACTTCAGCGCGTGCTGAGTTGGTGTCGCCGTGAACTCGCCGGGCAAGTCATCGCAGGCCATCCCGATCAACGTTTGCGAGGATCGGTTTTCGACCGTCAGCGAACTATCGACCGGTACCCCCAACGAACACGATCGCGTCACTTCGCGAGTCACCTCGATCCCCTGACCGGTGCCGAGATACAGACTGACGAAGTCAACGCTCACGACAATCAGCAAAAGCGCATCCAAAATCACGGCGACCATCAGGAAGCCCGGGACAAACACCGTCACCAGACTCGCGATGCAAGACAAACCGAGCGCACCGACCCACAGCCGAGTGGGATAGCACTTGAACCGCCAAACCGCGAGAACGAGCGGGAGGGCAAAGACCAACAAGAACAACCAAGGCAGCTGCGTGTAAGCCTGGAATTGTTCCTCGGCGACCTGGCGATATGCGTCCGACATAGGGTGGCGACTTCAAACGAGGCAAATCTCTACCCCGAATATCCTACGCGATTTCGCAGGCCGGTGATGACGCAGCCGCGGGGACCGTCGCCCGGGCACCCCGTCGGCGGACCTAGCTAGCGGGACGCATTGCCCCTGCGACACAGAAATGAGGCGCTGCCAGAGCCCTCTCCGTCGGAAACGGCTCAGGCCCGACGACGGCGCCGAAGCGAGACCGTCGCACAAACCATCGCCACGACGGCAAATCCCGATGGCTCGGGAATCGCGGTCACCCCCGCATTGCCGTAACCGATGTCTCTCAGCATGGCGAGATCCAACGCAGTCAACTCTTTTCGCGTTCCATTGAGGATCGACGGCGACATCACGACTTCCTGAGCCGCACCGTCACTCAAACGCGTGCTCATCACGCCGGAGGCGAAGTGCCCGGAACCCGAATCGATCAACCCCGCGCCCGTTCCATTGAGGGCGACCACCTCCGTCCCAAGCCATTCGGTGCCGCTGACCAACGCGTCCCAAGAGTCGGCGGTCCCGATACCGATCGAGTGCAGAATCTCATGCAAAGCCACCGAGTAGAAATCGGACTTGCCGGCTGCCACGGGTGCGGTGTGATCAAAGTGCCAGTTTTGCTCCAGTGTCGAAGAGCTGTCGGCGACACCGTTGTTGTCGGTATCCTGATCAAACCAAAGGTTGCCGATGGTCGGCCCAATATCGAACGAGTAGTTCGCCCCAGCAACGTTCCCGCTCGCCGTGCTAATCACGGGCCCGTCCATTCGACCGTGTTGGTGTGCTGCTTGAGCGGCGAGTACAGCATCCGATGCGCTGCCCGCGCCGAGCGTGCCACTAATTTGCCAACGAATGCCCGTCGGACCGCCCTGACCCAACAAGGACCCACCGAGATTCCGAGCGCCCACGAAGATTCGGAGTTCGTTATCGGCCAGTCGAGAATCAGCGATCGTCTCGATAGTGCCCGTCGACGGATTGGTGTAGCGGTAATCAAAATTCCAAGTCAGCTCGGTACCGCCACCGCTATTACCAACGGTGGTGTCTGAATTGATCGAACCCAACGCGAGATTCAACACGTTGTTCAGGTCCGATACGGCCGCCTCGAGGGCCAATCGCGCGGTCGGGTTGTTGATGAAGAAGTTGTTCGAGTCGTTGCTGTAGTCGACCACGATGTCCGCCGAAGAGTGAGCGGAACCAAATACGGATGCGATCAACAGCGTGAGCAGGCAGAGCGATCTTCGCATGGCGGCAGAAATAAGCTGGTGGCAGATGAGAGGTGTCCCAAACATAGCGAGCCGCGAACCCGGGCGAAACGATCCAAACGTCCCATCCCTCTTTTTTTAAACCGGCAAAACCACACCTTTGGCGGGTGCGACCACTCCACGGCACCGAACCCGGCGGGACCAATGACCGTCCGAGATGGTTTTGTTACTCTCTCCGAATCCCACACACTCCCTGGAATTCAGAATGCCCCGCCGAGCCGCCAAGAAGTCCGCGTCCAAATCGGCTTCGGATCGCCAGACGCCCTCCCGAAAGAGAGCCTCCAAGAAACGAACCACCGGCGCGGAGTCTGTTCCACGCAAGCGATCGAAGCGACGGACTGTCAGCAACACACGGAACGAGCCGCAACGGCTGCAACGGTTGCTCGCCGCCGCCGGGTTCGGCAGTCGGCGTCAATGCGAGGAAATGATCGAGGAGGGCCGGGTCGAGATCGACGGCCAGATCGTCACGCAACTCGGAACTACCGTCGACCCGTCCGCCAACAAAGTCCGCGTCGATGGCGTACCACTGAAACAGCAGAAACTCGTCTACTATGCGGTTAACAAGCCGACGGGCGTTCTCAGCACGAACGCCGACCCGCGCGGGCGTGACCGAGTCATCGACTTGGTGCCCAACAGCGAACGCGTCTTCCCCGTCGGCCGGCTCGATCAGAGCAGCCAAGGCCTGATGCTACTGACCAACGACGGCGACCTCGCGCAACAACTTGCGCATCCAAAGTACGGCGTCCGCAAGGTCTATCGCGTCACCGTCGCCGGCAAGATCGACGGCGAGACGATGCGCAACATGCGCAAAGGCATCTACATCTCAGAGGGTTTCGTTCGCGTCGATGGCGCACGCATTTTGAAGGCGCGTGCGCGAGCGACCGAACTCGAGATCACGCTCCGCGAAGGAAAGAACCGAGAGATTCGACGCATCCTGGCTCGCCTGGGTCACAAGGTCCAAGTCCTTCGACGTGTCGCCATCGGACCGCTACGCCTGGGCGACCTTCCGACCGGGGCGCA